>JALYTU010000740.1 GCA_030854125.1 Actinomycetota bacterium
GGGTGGTGATGGCAGCGAGATCGATCCCCGCCGCGGCCAGTCCCAGCGCCCGCTGGGGCCGGGCAAAGCGGTGGCCGCGGGCGATCTCCTCCGGGCTGAAGTGGTCGCCGAGGGCGACCGCGGCAGGGCTGATCGGGCGCTCGCGGGGGGTCAGCAGTCGCCGTGCCCCATCGGTGACGGCGAGCGCCAGGCCGAGCGTCGCACCCACCCGGTAGCCATCGGACCGCCTCACCGGAGAAACTGTAGGGATGCGCATCGCGGTCGTCTCTGATATCCACGGCAACCGGCACGCCTTCGAGGCCGTGCTCGAGGCGATCGGTGCCTCAGACTGCCGCGAACTGTGGTGCCTCGGTGACCTGGTCGGCTATGGCGCCGACCCGGACGCATGCGTCGCCCTGGCCCGCGAGCAGGCCGCTGTGTCGCTGGCCGGCAACCACGACCTGGGGGTTACCGGGGCGATCGCGCTGGAGCAGTTCTCGCGAGGCGCCGCACTGGCCGCGACGTGGACCCAACGCACGATCACCGCCGAGACGCTCACCTACCTGGAGGGCTTGGAGCCGTCCAACCTCGCCGAAGCGGTCGGCCTCTACCACGCCAGCCCCCGCGATCCGGTCTGGGAATACGTGCTCTCCCCCCTTCAGGCCGAGCTGTGCCTCGATACCCAGCCCGGGCGGATCGCTCTTATCGGTCACTCCCACGTGGCCCTCTCCTTCGCTCGTTTCCCGGGGGCGCCGGCGACCGGCGAGACCCGCTCGGACGGCACCGAGCTCGATCTCGGCGAGGGCGAGTGGCTGATCAACCCCGGCAGCGTGGGTCAGCCGCGGGACGGCGATCCGCGCGCGGCGTGGCTGGAGCTCGACCTCGCCGACTGGCGGGCCACCTATCACCGGGTCGAGTACGACATCGCCGGCGCGGGGGCGGCCATCCGGGCTGCGAGGCTCCCCGATTCGCTGGCTGAGCGTCTTGAATACGGCCAGTAAGACTGGCCGATGGTCGAGCAAATCGGCGCCTTTGGCCCGGACTGGGCCTAACCTGCCGGTAATCCCGACAACATCTAGAGTCAGGCGCCGATGGGTCTGAGACCACGCGCATTCCTCGCCGGCAGCCTCGGCTTCGCCGTCGCCTTTGTCGTCGCCTGCGGCAGCGGCACCGGGCTGCTGTCCAGCCAGCAGGCCGGCGGCCTCAACGCACAGCTCAACGCGCTCTCCTCGGCCGTCGGCGCCGGCCGTTGCGGCAGCGCGCAAGGAGCCGCCCAGGCGTTCCAGAGCTCGGTCGCCGCGCTGCCCTCGACGATCAACCCGACCCTGTCCAGGAACCTCGGTCAGGGCGCGAGCACGCTGAGCGCGCTGGCCGGCCGCAACTGCTCGAGCTCGAGCGCGACCAGCAGCAGCCGCAGCAGCTCGTCGAGCACGACCACCAAACCGACGAGCAGCTCGATCAGCACGACCACGGTGACCAACTCGACCACCGCGACCAGCTCCACCGACACCGGGACCGCAACCAATCCCCCCGGTGGGGGTACATCTACGACATCCAACGGGGGCGCCGGCATCGGCGGAACCACCACCGTCGGCGGCAACTAGAACGGACAATGACCGGCGTCACGACGATCGCAGGGCGGTACCGGATCGAGGGCCGGATCGGCGTTGGTGGGATGTCCACGGTCCACCTCGCGTTCGACAATCGGCTCGAACGCAACGTCGCGATCAAGCTGCTCGCGGCCCATCTGGCCGATGACCCGACGTTCGTCTCACGCTTCCGCCGCGAGGCGCTGGCCGCCGCACGACTCGTTCACCCCAACATCGTCCAGGTCTTCGACTTCGGTTTCGACGCCTCCCACCACCAGCATTTCATCGTCATGGAACATGTCGCCGGCCGGTCCTGCGCCGAGCTGCTGCGTGACCGCGGCCACCTCGATGTCGAGCAGGCTCTGAATATCGTCACCCAGGCCTGTCGGGGCCTTGAGTACGCGCATCGCAACGGCGTCGTGCACCGTGACGTCAAGCCGGGCAATCTGCTCGTCTCCGACAGCGACGTGGTCAAGCTCGCGGACTTCGGAATCGCGCGAGCCGCCGACCAGTCGAGCATCACCCAAGTCGGCTCGGTGCTCGGCACCGCCGCCTACCTGGCGCCCGAACAGGCGCGGGGGGATGAGGCCGGTCCGCGCGCGGACATCTACTCGCTCGGGGTGGTCACCTATCAGCTGATGTCCGGCCGCCTCCCGTACGAGGCCAACTCGCTCTCCGAGCT
>JALYTU010000741.1 GCA_030854125.1 Actinomycetota bacterium
GGCGGAAATAGCCGGCATGGTCCGCGCGGCGCATCCGGCTGCCCGGGCGATATCGGCGGGCATGAGCAATGACCTGGAAGATGCGATTGCCGAGGGCGCGACACTCGTGCGAATCGGTACGGCGTTGCTCGGCGGCCGGCGCGTCTTCGTCAGGTAATGTCCGACGGAGCGTGGCACGCCGCGGTGTGAGCGGGGCTGCTTGGCGGGCATGACCGGAGGGCAGAAGATGGCCAGCGCGATGCGCAAGATGGCGGTCTACCTCGGCCTAGTAGAGGACGATCACCAGTACGACGACCACTACTCGGACGAGTACGGCACCGAGGACGAATACGGCGAGTACGGCGCCGACCTGGTCACCCCGGACGACCGGCCCGTCGCCGACGCGTACCCGGGGTTCCCCGAGGCGGCCCGTCCGTCCGGCGAGCGCCAGGGGTCCGTGGTCCAGACGACCGATTTGGCCCGGATCACGACCTTGCATCCGCGGACGTACAATGAGGCACGTACGATCGGAGAGCATTTCCGTGAGGGCACTCCGGTGATCATGAACCTGACGGAGATGGTCGACAGCGATGCGAAGCGGCTGGTCGACTTCTCCGCGGGACTGATCTTCGGGCTGCGCGGGAGCATTGAGCGCGTGACGAACAAGGTGTTCCTGCTGTCCCCGGCCAACGTCGAGGTGGCGGCCGAGGACAAGGCCCGGATCGCGGAGCGCGGCTTCTTCAACCAGAGCTAGCCGTCGTCACGCACAGTAAACACCGGCCGCGGGCGACGCGGCCGGGCCGTCGGACGCCGCAGCGAGCAGGGCAGGAAAGTGGACATAGCCAAATTGGTGCTATTGTGGGTGCTATCTGCCTGCTTGCTGCTGCTCATCGGCAGGCTGATCCTCAGCTGGGTACAGGCTTTCGCGCGCGACTGGCGCCCCCGAGGGGTCGTCCTGGCCATCGCCGAGGTGGTGTTCACCGCCACCGATCCACCACTGAGATTCCTAAGGCGCTACATTCCGGCACTCCCGCTCGGTACTGTGGTTCTTGACCTCAGCTTCATACTGCTGTTCCTGGTGGTACTCGTGCTCTGGCGGGTCGTGCAGTACTAGAAGTGAAAGCGTCCACAAGGACCATGCTCGAAGGAGACGACGAGATGCCACTGACGCCCGCGGATGTGCGGAACAAGCAGTTCAGCACGACCAGGCTCAGGCCCGGCTACGACGAGGAAGAGGTCGATGCCTTCCTCGACGAGATAGAGGCGGAACTCGACCGGCTTATCCAGGACAACGAGGAGCTTCGGGCCAAGCTGGCTGAGGTCCTGCGCGGCGGGGGCGGCAAGCAGCCGGTCCCGGCGGCCCTGAACGCCCCGCACATCGAGCCGGTACCCGAGCTGATGGCGGCTGAGCCGCACCGCGAGCCGGAGCGCCGGCCGGAGCCGGTGATGATGAAGCCAGTCGAGGACAACATGGACACGGCCGCCCGCGTCCTGGCCCTGGCCCAGCAGACGGCCGACCAGGCCATCGCCGACGCCCGCCGGGAGGCCGACGAGACGCTCGGCCGGGCCCGCCGCGAGGCGGACGACATCCTGACCAAGGCGCGCCGCCAGTCCGAGCAGATCACCAGCGACGCCCGGGCCCGCGCCGAGAGCCTGGAGCGCGACGCCCAGGAGCGGCACCGTCAGGCCATGGGTTCCCTCGTGCAGTCCCGTGAGGAGCTGGAGCGCCGCGTCGATGACCTGCGCGCGTTCGAGCGCGAGTACCGCAGCCGACTCAAGGCGTACCTGGAGGGCCAGCTCCGCGACCTCGAGGCCGGTGCCGCCGACAGCGGCGTGTTCCCGGCGATCTCGGCCGCGCCTCCGTCGGTGCCCTCCGGCGCGGGCCGGATGGACGTCCGCAACGGCGGCCAGCCGTCCGTGTCCGGCTCTTACGGTGGAGTCCCCGAGCCAGTCGCGCACAACGGCTCTGGCTTCCACCCGTCGGACTCCGGTCAGCACGACCGTCGATAGCCCCGAGAGTGGGTTGCGGGCATCGCTAGCTGGCGGAGCATGTCGGTGATCCGGTTCAGTGTGGTCCTTTCGGTCGTCGTGGTGGCGGTCGGGCTGCTGGTGGCAGGCGCGATCTCGGGCAGCCTGCTCCTGGTCTACCTGGCCATCGCCATCGCGGGTGTGGCACTGCTCATGCTGGTGGTCGGCGTGGTGGTGTGGCGTGACGAGATATTCGAGCGGGCCTCGGCCGACGGCGCCGGGGCTCCGGCTCGTGCTGAGG
>JALYTU010000121.1 GCA_030854125.1 Actinomycetota bacterium
GTGCGAGGCGGCGGTGGCTCCCGAGCCGGCGGAATGGCCGAGATGGAACATGGCCAGGTTCTTGAGCACCACGAGCGGGCCGATCGGCATCAGCGCGGCCAGCGCCTTGTTGGTGTGGCGCAGCTGGTTGCGGAAGATGCTGCAGCGCTCGCAGCTGCGCAGGTGGCGGCGCACCAGCGGGCTGGGCCGCCGGCGCAGGCCCTCGGCCTGCTCGCCGAGTTCGATGCGGACCTCGTCACAGGACAGCAGCCGGGCCTCGGCGGCCTCGGCAAGCGACACGCGCGCCCGCACGAGCAGTGACTTCACGCTCGGCACGGTGGTCTCCATCGCCTCGGCGATCTGCTCGTAGGAGAGCGCGTCCATCTCGCGGAGCACCAACGCGGTCTTCTGAGTCTCGGGCAATTCGTGGATGTCGCCGACGAGCAGGCGGAATTCCTCACGGTCGTGGACCTTGTCCGCCGTGCTCGCGCCGTGATCGGAGAAGTGCGCGTCCATCGCGTCCGAGGCGATCGCACGGGTGCGGCGCAGGTGGTTGAGGCTGCGGTTGCGGGCGATCCGATAGAGCCATGGACGCACGTTGATCGGACGCTCGTCGGCGAGGATCGCGTTGAAGGCCGCGGTCATCACCTCCTGCAGCACGTCCTCGGCATCCTCGCGGGATCCGAGCAGGTGACGGCAAAAGGCCAGCAGCCGTGTCTCGTAGCGCGCGAACAGGACGTCGAAAGCCGCGGTGTTGCCCTTGCGCAGGTATGCGATCAGCCGCTCGTCGGACTGCAGACGCAGCAGTGACGGGCGTCCGTGCAATCCGATCCCACCGGAATATTTGAGTGCGGAGACTTCCATCCGGAGCTTGGCCAAATTCCCTTCTGGAACCCCTCGACACGCTAGCAGCGCAAGAGTTGCGCAATTGGGTCAGGATGGGTCTCTCATGAGGACGACGACTCGGATGTCGGCGCCCGCCAGAGCAGGCTCAGCGGCGCTACTCGGTGATACCCGGGGAGGGACTCGAACCCTCACGCCACGAAGGGCAGTCGCTCTTAAGGCGACCGTGTCTGACCAAATTCCACCACCCGGGCTCTGGGCGCAGACGCTAGCGGCTCGCAGCGAGCCCGCCAAGGCCTCCGATCGGCCCGTAGCACGGCGATCATCCAATCGGTTGTCAATTGACAGTGCCTCCGCGGGGTTGCTAGCTTCGCGCCTTGATTCGCGCCGGGTCGCTACGACCCCGTGCGCGGGAGGAGATCTTGTGCGCAGGATGCGTCGGTGCGGAACTCAAGTCTGATCGGCCGGATCGCCGCAATCGCGGCGGTCGCGGTCGCAGTCGTTGCCGTGGCGCTGATCCTGCTCTCGGGCGGGAGCAGCTACACCGTGCGCGCGGACTTCCAAAACGCGAGCCAGATCGTGCAGGGCGACCTCGTCGAGGTGGCCGGCAACCAGATCGGCACGGTCTCGCACATCGCGATCACGCGCGACGGCCTGGCCGAGCTGACGATGTCGATCGGCAACGCCGCCTACCAGCACCTGCCCCAGGGCACGCAGGCGGTGATTCGCGAGGCGTCTCTGTCGGGGATCGCCAGCCGCTACGTGAACCTGACCCTCGGGCCCGCGAGCAATCCGAACATCGCCGACAACGGGATGATCCCCGCCAACAGCACGACCAGCGAGGTCGATCTCGACCAGCTCTTCAACACGCTGGACGGGCCGACCCGTCGCGGGCTGCAGAACGTGTTCCTGGGCTCCGCCAGGCAGCTGAAGGGAGCCGGAGCCAAGGCGCAGGCCGCGTTCGCCTATCTGAACCCGGCGATCGCCTCGAGCAGCACGCTGTTCAACGAGATCGACCGCAACACCGGACAGTTCACCAACTTCGTGGTCAAGACCGGCAACCTCGTCTCCGACCTCGCGCAACGCTCGACCGACCTCTCGGGTCTCGTGGCGCACCTCTCGACGACGACCCAGGCGCTCGCCGCGCGGCGGGTCGCGCTGGGCTCTGCGCTGCGCCAGCTGCCCAACTTCATGCGAATGGCCAACACGACGTTCGTCAACCTGCGCACGGCGCTCAACGACATCACACCACTGATCAACGTCTCAAAGCCCGTGGCGCCCAAGCTGCAGAAGCTGCTCGTGCAGCTGCGCCCGCTCGCGCAGGACTCGGTCCCGACCATTCGCGACCTGTCGAACATCATCAGTCGGCCCGGAACCGGAAATGACCTGATCGAGCTGACCAAGCTCGGCGTGCCGCTCGCCAACGCCACGGTGCGCAGCACCACGGTCAACGGCACGCCGCGGCCGGGGGCGTTCCCGCAGTCGGTCACCGCGTTGGACCAGTCCACGCCTCAGCTGGCCACCGCCCGGCCCTACGCGGTTGACCTGACCGGCTGGTTTGAGGGCTTCACCCACCCCGGCCAGGAGGACGCCAACGGCGGTACCAGCCGCGTCGCCCCGGTGGTCGGCCTCGGTTCGATCTCCAACGGCGCGCTGAACATCTTCGACAACTCGGGGCTGCTCACCAAGCCGGCCGACTTCGCGCTGCGCCGCGTGCTCGCGTTCGGCGGCAACGGCCAGAGCGGCCTGCTCACCACCGGCCAGGGCGACCGCTGCCCGGGCTCGATGGAACGGGGCGCGATCTACGTCCCGGAGAGCGGCTTCCCGTGTACGCCGAGTCAGGTGCCGACGGGCAAATGAAACGGATCGCCGTCTCCGCGGTGCTCCTGCTTGCCGCGGGCGCCTTCATCTTCTTCGCCGGCGGCGCCTCCAACGGCAGCGCCAACGGCACCTACAAGATCACGCTGGACAACGCGTTCGGCCTGGTCACCGGCGCCCAGTTCAAGGTCGCCGGCGTGCCCGCGGGCACGATCGACGCGATCGATCTCAATCAGAAGTCGCTGCGTGCCGTGGTCACGGTCTCGGTGACCAAAGGCGGCTTTGGCCAGTTTCACTCCGACGCGACTTGCCAGTCACGACCGGAATCGCTGATCGGGGAGTACTTCATCGATTGCAATCCTGGCACCTCAGGCCCGGTGATGAAGGCCGGCTCGACGATCCCGGTGACCCACACGCGGTCCACGATTCCCGCCGATCTCGTCCAGAACGTGATGCGGCTGCCCTACCGCCAGCGCTTCTCGCTGATCATCAACGAGTTCGGCGCCGCCGCGGCCGCCCGCTCGGGCGATCTGCAGGCGGCGCTGCAGCGCGCCGTCCCGGCGCTGGACCAGACCGATCGGCTGCTGAACCTGCTCGGCAACGACTCGAGCACACTGCAGAACCTGACCCGTGACTCCAACACGGTGCTCACCGCGCTGGCCAACAACTCCCACCAGGTGCAGCGCTTCATCGTCGAGGCCAATCGGACCGCGACGGCCACGGCGACCCAGAACGGCAATCTGCGTGAGACCTTCGCGCGCCTGCCCGGGCTGCTCGAGCAGCTGCGCCCGGCGATGGCCAAGCTCTCGACGACCGCCACCGCCAACACGCCCGTCCTGCAGAACCTCAACGCGGCCGCGGGCACGCTGAATCGCTTCTTCACCGATCTGCCGGCCTTCTCGCGCTCATCCAACCCGGCGTTGCGTTCGCTGGGCAGGGCATCGGTGACCGGCCGCACCGCGGTGATCGCAGCCGCGCCGACGGTCACCGACCTCAACCGCTTCGCCCAGCCGACCCCCGAGCTGGCCAACAACCTGAACATCGTCCTGCACTCGCTGGACACCCAGAGCAACGCCGTCGAGCGCGATCCGCGCAGCCCGGGCGGCAAGGGCTTCTCGGGCATCCAGGCGCTGCTCGGCTACGTCTTCAACCAGGCGCTGGCGATCAACACCTTCGGCCCCTTCGGGCACGTGCTCGCGGTCGACGCGTTCTTCAGCGCGCAGTGCTCGCCGTACGCCAGCCCGGCGACGATCGCGATGAACCTCAAGCAGAACGGCCCGTCGTATCGCAAGTGCTACTCGTGGCTGGGTCCCAACCAGCCCGGCGTCAACACGACCGACCCGTCCGCCCCCAACGCACCCGTCCCGGACCCGGGCGGCGCGCCTCCCGGTCAGAAGGGCCCGGCCACGGGCGCCTCCAAGCTGAGCGTCTCCCAGGTCACCGCGGCGAACAAGATCCTCGCCGCAAGCACGGCCAGCCCAAACAGCCCGGCGGCGACGAGCAGCGGCGCGACGACCCCCCCGGCAGGCGCGAGCACCACCTCGGCGCCGGCGACCAGCTCGCAGCCGACCGTCGGCCAGGTCGTCACCGGGACCGGGACCACGCACGCCGCCTCGGCGGCCTCGAGCGCCGGCTCGGGCTCGGCGAGCAGCACGTCCGGCACGAGCTCCGCCCAGGCCCTCCTCAACTACTTGTTGGCACCATGAGCGAACCGACCCGCCGCAGCCAGCCCTCCGCGCTTGCCAACCCCGTCCTGGTCGGAGCGATGACCGTGCTCGTGGTGATGGTCGCGGTGTTCCTGGCCTACAACGCCAATAACGGCTTGCCGTTCGTGCCGACCAAGCAGGTGAAGGTCGATATCGCGTCGGGCTCTGATCTGGTGCCGGGTAACGAGGTGCGCGAGGGCGGCTTCCGGATCGGTCTGGTTTCCGAGCTCAAGCCGATCGCGTTGAAGACCGGCCAGATCGGGGCGCAGCTGACCCTGCAGCTTGATCAGGCCCACGGGAGCGTGCCGGTCGATTCGACGGCGTCGATCCGTCCCCGCTCGCTGTTGGGCTTGAAGTACATCGATCTGCACAAGGGCGTCTCGCACAAGATGTTCTCCGACGGCGGGACGATGCCGATCACCCAGACCAGCGTGCCGGTCCAGTTCGAGGATGTCTTTCAGGCCTTTGACGCCAAGACCCGGCCGGCGATCGACAAGAACCTGGTTGGGTTCGGCGACGCCCTGGCGGGTCGTGGCTCGGCGCTTAACGACACGTTCGCGAGCCTGCCCAAGCTGCTGCTGTACCTCAAGCCGGTGACCCAGTATCTGGCTGATCCGGGCACCGGGCTGACGCGGTTCCTCAGCTCGTTGGAGGGGTTCATGAGCACGGTCGCGCCGGTCGCGGCGACCAACGCGCGGTTGTTCACCGACATGGCGACGACGTTTGAGGGCTTCTCGCGCGATCCCAACGCGCTTGAGCAGACGATCGCCCGGTCACCGTCGACCGAGCAGGTTTCGACGCAGTCGCTGAAGGTGCAGCAGCCGTTCCTGTCTGATCTGACGGTGTTGGGGCACAATCTCGCCCCGGCGACGCATGAGTTGGCGGTGGCGTTACCGACGATCAACCCGGCGATCGAGATCGGCACCCGGACGTTGGCGCGGACACCGCCGTTGAATCGCAATCTGCAGCAGGTGATGGGCGCGTTGCAGAACCTGGCTCAGGCGCCGGGAACCAACATGGCGATCAACGCGCTGACCGACACGTCACAGACGCTCAATCCGATGATCCGCTACCTCGGGCCCTATCAGACGGTCTGCGATGACTGGAACTACTTCTGGACCTATCTGTCTGAGCATCTCTCCCAGCCGACCGACTTCGGCTTCGCCCAGCGGGCGCTGATCAATGTCGGTAACCCGACGCAGCCCAACAACGTCGGCCAGGCCGGGGCGATCGCCCCGGCCAACGGCGGCGGCTCGGACACGACGCTCACCGGCGGCAACGAATACCTGCACGCCCAGCCCTACGGTGCTGCGGTGAGCTCGACCGGGGCCGCGGACTGCGAGACGGGGCAGCGCGGCTTTGTCCACAAGCTCAACTACTACGACCCGCAGGGTCGCCTGCTGGCCACCGACGTCCACACGCCGGGCCTTCAGGGTCCGACGTTCGCCGGGAGCAACCAGGTGCCGGCGGGCGAGACCTTCTCGCGCAATCCGACCTCAGGTCCCCAGCTGTCGACCGTCCCGGGGAACTCATGAGACTCCTGAGACGCCGCAAGGGTCGCCGCAGGAAGGGGATGCCCCTGTTCCTCGCCGGGGCGATCGCAATCGTGCTGATCGTGGTCTTCTCCTATGGGGCCTACACCAAGTTCGCCAACCCGTTCGCCCATCACTACACGCTCCAGGCCGTCTTCTCCAACGCCAACGGCCTGCAGTCGGGCTCGCTGGTCCGGATCGCTGGCGTCAACGTCGGCAAGGTCACGAGCGTCGGCAACGAGCCGGGCTGCAAGTCCGCTTCGACGACCGCGGCGACCTGCAACGCCGCCGCCGTGACGATGCAGATCGATCCGTCGGGCCTGCCGATCCACAACGACGCGACCTTCGCGATCCGCCCGCGCATCTTCCTGGAGGGCAACTTCTTCGTCGACATCTCGCCGGGCACCCCCAACGCCCCGGCCGCCTCCGACGGGCACATCTTTCCGATCCAGCAGGGGATCGAACCCGTCCAGCTCGATCAGGTGCTGACCGGCCTGCAGGCCAACACGCGCCAGAACCTCCAGACGCTGTTGCAGCAGTACGGCAAGGCGGTCGTGACCGGTGGCGCGGCCTACAACCGCTCGATCCAGTACTGGCTGCCCGCCTACGAGTACTCGTCGCTGGTCGCCCACGATGCGCTCGGGATCCAGCCGCACGACCTGAGCAGGTACATCGTCGCCCAGGGGAGCGCGGCCGCTGCGATCGATCACAGCCCGACGGCGCTCAAGAGCCTGGTGACCGATTTCAACACCACCGCGTTCGCCTTCGCCCGCCAGCAGGCCAACCTGCGGGCCACCGTTTCGGCGCTGCCGCGCACGCTGTCGGTGGCGCTCCCGGCCTTCCGGGCCCTGAATGCCGCGTTCCCGCCGTTTGAGCGCCTGTCGCGCGACCTCGTCCCGGGCGTGCGGTCCACCGGCCCCACGGTCGACGCGAGCCTGCCCTTCATCACCCAGCTGCGGCTGCTCGTGCAGCCCTCCGAGCTACGCGGCCTGACCCACGATCTGCGCCCGACGATCCCGGCGCTGACCCAGCTGACCCAGGAGAGCATCCCGCTGTTCGCCAATCAGGTGCGTCCGGCCTCCAGCTGCGTGTCCAACGTGATCCACCCGTGGACCGAGCTGACCGTGCCCGATTCGCACTTCGACGCCTCCAACGGCTTCCCGGCGCGCAAGGTCTACATCGAGGGCGTGGACTACCTGCCGGGCCTGGCCGGGGAGTCCCGTGTGTTTGACGCCAACGGCCCCTACATTCGCGTCCTCGTCGGCGGTGGCACGCTGACCTACTCGCTCTCGCCGCACCTGTTCGGGCAGTCGCTGGCCCCGCTCAGCTCGGTGCAGCCGATGCTGCCGCCCAACAACGCGCGCCCGGCCTACAACGAGACGATCCCGTGTGAGACCCAGAAGGCGATCACCGACCTGTCGGCGCCGTCGGGTCCGCCGATGCAGCCGGTCGGCGGCGGCGGCACCGGGCTGCCCGCCGGCCTGCCGCAGCTGCCCCAGCTGCCGACGC
>JALYTU010000122.1 GCA_030854125.1 Actinomycetota bacterium
GACTACCCGAACGACCTCGTGGAGGGCGGGTAGTCTGGCTCGGGGTTCCCACCTAAACCCAGGTTCTGCGGGGCGGGGGCGGGTTTCACTACGGACTCAGAATCCGTAGCTTAGTCCGTAGTTCAGTCCGTAGCTGGCGACAATTTGATCCCGGCGAGCGCCCGGCGCCGCGTAACCGCGGCTATGTCGGCGGTCGCGGCGCGATCTTGCTCGCGGCGGGTTCGAGCTTGAGCTGCCAGCTCGCGGCCATGTTCTCAAGCGGCTCTGGAACAGGATCGGTGAGCGCGAGGATCTCGCCGTCGCTGACAAGCCGGCCGCGACCCTCGAAGAGCGCGTAGCACGGAAGTCCATCCAGCCGCGACGCAAAGCGAATCGCGGCGACGCCAGCGCGTTCAAAGGCGTCAGCCGCGATCGTCTGCGTGACGGTCCGTCGCGGGGTGGTGATCTCGTGCAGGTCGAGGTTGGCCATGCCGTGCTCAGCGAGCAACTCAGCGTGGCGCAGTTCGACCTCGCGCCGCTGCGCGACGTCGGTGAGGTCCAGAACGGGGCCATCGAGCTCAAGGCGCGCGGGAGCGAGCACGTGGCGCCGGCGCCAGCTGGCGCTCACCGCCGCCGCTGGTAGGTCGCCGGCTGACCGGGTGCCGTGGAGCTTGAGGTAGCGCGCGATAGCGGCGGCGTTGGGGCGCAGGTCGGCTAGCACCTCGCGCAACGCGGTCTCGGCCAGCGCCGCGCAGTACAGCGTTCCGAAGCGTCGCCGCAGATCGTCAAAGCGGTTGTTGTAGGAGCGGCGCTCTGGTGGCACGAACCCCAGCGGGCCGCGGGCCAGCCCGACACGCCAGACGCGCCCGCCCTCGGGCCCGTCGGTCACTCGTCGGCGCTTGAGAACTGGCGGGCGGCGCGCACCACGCTGGCGAACTCCTCGGTGGCGTGCCCTAGGCCGAGGACGTCAATCGGGGCGCGATCATCCAAACGGGTGTTGGTGCCAAATAGCCACGCCTTGGCCGTCGCCGCGTCGTAGGCGTCGACGAGCATTCGCACAACCTTGTAGCCCTCGCGCAGACGACGCGCGGTCAGATCGTTGCGTGGCGTGGCCTGACCACGCGCGTAGCGGCCGATCTGCTTTGAGTGCTCCAGGCCGGCTAGATGAGCGGCCATCCGCTGACCAAGCGTGTCCTGCAGATATCCGGCGAGCTCAGTCAGCGGCCGGACGGTCGCTTCGCGCTCCAGCGCCGATGCGCGCTCCTCGGTCAGCGTCGACATGGGCAGTCTCCCGTTCGATCGGTGTGTGACAGCTAAGGTTAGCGCCATAGCGACCAGCTAGCAACCCCCCTAAGCGCCCAATGCAGCGCCCATCACGGTCAGCGCTGGGCATCCTTGCCGTCGCCCTCACCGTCGCCGTCGCCGTGCGGCGCCCGCGACGACGCCTACTTGCTACAGCTGGCAGAGCACGCTCGCTCGAACGTGTCGGGCTGGATTCGGGAGGCGTCCTCGACTAACTCTGCGTCGAGCGCCGCGGGTGTGAGACCAGTCGTCAGAGCTGCTGGCTTGCCGGCATTCGGCGCGGCGAGCTGCTGGTGCGGGGCCGATCGGCTGATCGGGGCGTCGCCCGATGCTGTCGGTGGGCTGTTAGAGCTGGGAGCCCACCGTCGCGGTCAGCATCGGCACCCGGTCATGGATCTGGGACTGATGCCGGTAGTCGGCGATCAGGGCCGTCAGGGCGTCGTCGCCGTCGAGGTCGAGCTCGCGCTCGACGAGATAGGAACGTCCCTGCCCCGACGCGGGACGATCGACCAGCCGGACGACCCCATCGACGCGCTGGGCAAGCAGGACTCGTTCGCCGCTGCTGATTTGATACCGCGCGAGTTCGGTCTCCTCGCCCACCTCTGGACGCGGGCGGCGGGGCTCGGGGACAGGGGCGCGTGTAGACGTGCTGACTTTCGAGCGCCAGGTGGCGCTCGATCCGTAGCCGGTGGCTTCGCGGTCGAGGTCCACACGAGCGCTGTCCTCGGGCCCGCAGGCGATCTCCGCAGCGATGTCGCGTCGTTCGATCCGCCGCTCCAGCACGCTTGAGGGCTTCTGCTTGAGCAGCCGGCCGATTTCCCTGCTGGCCTGCCAGCTCGTGTGGGGGTAGGCGAAGGTCTGGCCGGTGCGCTCGGCGAGCGCCTTGAGGTAGCTGAGCTGTCTGGCGCTCGGGGGCTTGTGGGACATGCTGGCCTCCTGGTCTGGGGTGGTGGGCATGCCCAGCGAAGGCCGCGCCTGGCGGTCGGCGGTCAAGCATTTGAACCGGACTCTCGTCGCACGCCGTCGTGGATCCCGTCGTTGACCAGATCAAGACGGTGGGTCCTCAAATGCTGGACGGCCGACCGGCGGGTGTGGCTCGCTCAAAGGGGCTGTCCCGCCACCCCTGACACGGAGGTGGACACGGCTCCACCGGAACCGCCGGGCCGGTAGGCGGTGTGCCCGCCGGCCCTGAGCAACCGTCAGGCGGACGCGATCAGCTCAAGCGCATGGGTCTTTTGCGCGCCGTCGTCGAGCGCACGAGCGAACCGCTCTCCGCCCTGGCGGATCGGGCGATGCCAGTCGCCGTACTCGACGATCGCGTTGACCGCCGCCCACTTGCTTCCGGGAGCGTTGCCCTGCGTATCGCCGCGCAGGAACAGGTCCGCGATCCGCTGCTTGACCTGTTCGCGGCCCTTGCGTGTCCGGACGGTCCTCGCGTCCTCGGTCCCGGACGGGTAGAGCTCGTCGAGCACGTTCTGCAGCTGGCGCTTGGAGCAGCGCTCGGACGCGAGCTGGTTGCCGGTGCTCTTGAACTGCTGGTAGTAGTCGATCGACAGATCGAGCACCCGACGCGCCTCGTGGACACAGCGGTCTGTTCGAACTCGCCGCCGGCAGCGGCGGCTGATCTTTCAGGCCGCGACGATCTCAACCGCCGGCTCGACTGCGAGCACTGTCTCGACGCGCCGCGCGAGCTTGTCGATCGTGGACGCGAACGCGGTCACCGCCTCGAGCGCGCCGCTCTCGCCCCAGCCGGCGACATACGGCACCGTCTCGCCGCTCACGTCCAAACCGACGCTGGCCGCCACCAGCCAGGTGGCGGTGTCAACGATCACCTCGGCCCGCTCCCGACCGTAATCCGCGTACCCGACCCCGAGCGCGTGGATCGTCTCATGGATCAGGATCCGCAACCTCGCGTTCGCGGGCTGGTCGGCATCGACCACGATCCGCCGGGCTTTCTGATCACACCACCCCCCAGTGCCGCCGGGGATCTGCTCAAAGCTGACGGCGAACCCGAGTGATTCGGTGAACGCCTTCAACGGGGTCAGGAGATGCGCGTGCGAGTCGCCGGTCAGCGGCTCGCACGGCGGCTTCAGCGCGGTCGGCTCAACCCCGGGTAGTGGCGCTACCTGGGAGCGGTCGAACACGAACACGGTCTTGAACAGCAGTCGGGTCTCGCCGGTTTCCTCGCCGCTGAGCTGGTCGCGCTCCTTGACCGGCAACGGCGCGATGATCGCGATCGCGTGTTCCCCGCGCTGCACGGCATATCCGAGATGCAGCCACGCCTTGAACCCTGCCACGAACGTCGCTTCCGGGCAGGCGATCGCGACCAGCAGCTGGTTGGACAACGACAGCCGAGCCAGCCCCGCCTGGCAGCGGACGCGCGCCCACCGCTGCCAGCCTTCGGAGCTGAGCAGCTGCTCGGCTGCGTGCTTGAGCCGCTCACGGTCGCGATGGCGGCGCTCCGCGCGCTCGGCTTCGGACAACGGCTTGCGAGAGGACCTGCTGGCCATGATCGCCTCCTGGCGGTTTGGGCCCCGCCCGCTGCGGGCCTGTGCCGTCAAAACCGCACCCCGGACGGGTGCGAAAATCAGGCGGCCTGGCCTCGCAGCCGGGCTGCCCCCGGAGGCACCCGGTTCCGCGCGTGAACCAAGGTCCGGCGTTCGGGGAATCAACCAGAGATGACAGAAGCACGCGCCTCCGACAGTCCACCGAATGACGCGGACCCGATCAGCGCCTCCCTGCCGGAGCCCCAATGTTTCGCCGTGCTGTTTGACCGCCACTACGACGCGATCGCCCGGTACCTCGGTCGACGCGTTGGCCAGCACCTCGGTGACGAGCTGGCCAGCGAGACTTTCCTGCGGGCCTTCGCACATCGAGCCCGATATGACCTCTCTCACCCCGATGCTCGACCGTGGCTCTACGGGATCGCGACGAACCTGCTGCGAAAGCACGCCCGCGCCGAGGCACGCCGCCGACACGCATATGCGCGGGCTGCGCAGCGAGACCGATCCGAGGACGACCTCGACGGCGCCGACGGACGCGCGGACGCCGCGGCGCTGGGACCGACGGTCGCGGCAGCGCTCGCACGGCTGCAGCCGGCAGATCGCGACTCGCTGCTGCTGCTTGCGCTGACTGACCTCGACTACCAAGGGATCGCGATCGCGACCGGCGTTCCAGTCGGAACCGTCAGATCGCGGCTCCATCGCGCTCGCCGCCACCTCAGTACTGAGCTCGAGGACGCGCCGACCGCGATCACAACCGACAGGAGCTCGACATGACAGCAAACACAGATCTCGAGCTCATCCGAGACCTCCACCCCGAACAGCCGGCATCACCGACCGCACGTGAGCACGCGCGAGCAAGGCTCATGCTGGAGCTCGAACACGACGGCAAGCCGGCAACCTCGCCCCGGCTGCTGCGAGGCAGGTTCGCGGTGTGGCCGTCGATCGGGCTCGTCGGCGCGCTCTGCGCGGTCGCCGCCGGACTGCTGCTGGCCGGCGGGCTGCGCGGCGGTGTCGAGCAGCCCGCTTCCGCGTCCGCCGCGGCGCTGCTGCGACGCGCCGCCCTGGCTGCTGAGGCAGCTGGCGGTCCCCGCCAGATGCGTCCCGGCGAGTACTGGTACGTCCACAGTCACACGACCACCCTCGGCGTCGCGGTCGCGGGCCGCCAACCCCACCATGCGCTTGTGATCACCGACGCGCTCGGGTCCCTGGATCGCCAGATCTGGGTCGGCTTGGACACCCCGAGCCAGCTTCAGACGCGCGTGATCGGACCGATCAAGTTCCTGTCTGCCAGCGCTCGACGCGACTGGGAGCGTGCCGGGCGTCCCGCCCAGCTCAACAGTCCAGGTGACCTGCCGCTACCACCCAACGCGTTCGACATCCCATACGCTCAACTGCTCCGGCTGCCGACGAACGTCGACGCGATGCGGCGAGTGATCGCAGGCCGCACTGGAAGAAGCTCAACGGCGTTCCGGCGCCATGAGATGTTCACCATCATCGGCGATCTGGTGCGCGAAGACCCAGTACCGGCGAGAGTTCGTGCCGCCCTTTACCGCGTCGCAGCGACCATCCCCGGCATCAAGATGCTCGGCCGCACCCACGACGGGATCGGCCGACCCGCGCTCGCGGTCGTTCTCGACGACCCGTTCGACCACCAGCGCGACGAGCTGCTGTTTGACCCCCACACGGCAAAACTGCTCGGAGAAAGCCAGATCATCCTGAAACCGAACAAGGGCTTCCGCGTCAAGCCGGGCACGCTCCTGTTCGAGTCGACCTATCTCTCCTCCGGCATCGTCAAGCGCATCCCGTCCTCCGTACTCTCATCCTCAGAGCCCGGTCCAGCACAGTCAAAGCCGGTGCAGATCGGGCGCCCTGGCGTCGGGCGCTGAGACGTCAACAGCACCTCGTCGGCCCGCTCGCCAGAATCGAGCAACCACGACCGCGCCAGCCCGCACTGGCAGAATCAGGCCCGACCTCGAGCCCGGAAAGTGCTCACGACGACGCCGGCCAAGAGGTCCAACCACCCCACCAGCCCAGGCATCTCGACATCCAGCAGCCATCAACCGGCCCGTCACACGGGCGATCAGCCCGCCACTGGACCAAACGACCAACCCGTCCCGTCAAAGGAGGCAGTGTGAAGCCATCCTCTGGCTGTTCATCAACAGCACATACGGGCAGACCGGATCGCCGCCAACCTCGATGTGCTCGGGCAAGGTCGCGAGTACCAAGACCCGGCGGCCGCCGTTCAGGCTGCTGGCGGTCTCGAAGTGAAGGCTCGAGCCGAGCAGCTGGTCAACGAACGCAAACGCCTCGTGATTCTGGACGATCCGGTAGCGCTCGCCGACGATCCCGAGCACGGTGCGGGTGTCCTGCCGGACGGTAGCGTAGTAGCCGGGGATCTCTTCGCAGCGGGGCTCCCACCAGTCATCCACGGTCGCGGCGTCACCGCGGTCCACGGCGATCGGCTCGCGCTGGACCCGCCATCCCAGGCCCGAGGCCTGGATCGCTTCTGCGATCGTCGCCGGCGGCTGGTCGAGCACCGCGCCGAGGCCGTGCCAGGGCGTCTGGCGCACGGAGAACATCGAATCGCTTGAGGTGATTCCTGCGGGCATGACTGATTCCCTTCTGGCTTGTGGCCCTGCTCGGGTGCGGGGCCGGTCGCGGCGAGGGGCCGCACGCCCGGATGGCGTGCGAAACTGGCCCCGCCCGGCGGCTCTCGCGCTGAGGCGTCACGCGCCCGTCTACTCCGTCTGCCCGGCCGCGACTTGTGCCGCTTGATCGCCGGTGGATGCGATGAGCTGTTGCCGGCGCTCGGCGAGCTGCTCGCGCAGCGCGCTGTAGCGCGGCGTCCATCCCGCCCACGCGCGGCCGAGATCCTCCTCCGCGTGATCGACCTGCTCGATCGTGAGCTCGCACATTCGCTCCTCGATCCCGTCAAGCCGCGCAGCGGCATCCTCGCGCGCCTTTCGCGCCGCGGCGCGTTCCTGCTGCTCTTGCCTGCGCTTGTCGAGCAGCGGCCCGAGCAGCGCCAGTGCGCTGTCAGGCAGGTTGTCGGCGACGAGGCTGTCCAGCAGCTCGTCAAGCTCGGCCGCCCACGGACCGCTGGCCTTGACCTGGTGCCAGCTGCGATTCGACGCGGCCACCGCATCCTGGTCGGCATACGTCGCCATCACGAGCAACGCAATCTGACGGCCCACGAGCTCCCCGGTCTTGACCGCGCCCCGGAGATAATCACTCGCGCGGTGCTCCGCCTGTGACTTCTCGAGGTAGCCGTACTTGGTCTTGCCGTTCTTTTGCGTGGTCTCGCTCACCCAGCCCGGGAACCCGTACCGCGCGCCGCGCATCGCCATGTCCGCAAGTTCACCGCAGATCTGGACCGACGCGAGGATCTTCAGCGCGGCCTCGTCGACACGCACGCGCGACAGCGTGGTATAGACCGCACGGCCCAGCTCAAGATTGAACCGGGTCGCCTGCTCGCGCGCCTGGCGCTCGGCCTCGCGCTCAGCCCGCCGGGCCTCGTCCGCCGGCTGCTCGCTACTTGACGCGCCCGCAGCGTTCTCCGTGTCAGCGGGTTCACCGT
>JALYTU010000742.1 GCA_030854125.1 Actinomycetota bacterium
AGGTTGCCGGCGAGGTGCGCGACCTCGCGCGCCCGCTGCCCGAGACCAACGGCGAGGCGGCCGGGCTGGAGGTGGTGACCGAGCGCAGCGGCGACGACGCGCTGGAGCTGATCCGCCATGACACCGCCCACGTGCTCGCCGCAGCGATGCTCGACCTCTACGCCGGGGTCAAGATCTCGATCGGCCCGGCGATCGAGGACGGCTTCTACTACGACTTCGAGTTCCCCGCCGGTGTCGTCATCTCCGACGCGGACTTCCCGCGCATCGAGGAGCGGATGAAGGCCCACATCAACGCCGGCGAGGCGTTCACGCGCGAGGACGTACCCGTCGAGGTGGCGCGGGAGCGCTTCCGGTCCGCGCAGCAGCCCTACAAGGTCGAGCTGATCGAGGATCTGATCGCTAACGCCGATCCCGAGCATCCGCTGACGACGGTCTCGCTCTACACCAACGGGCCCTTCACCGACCTCTGCCGCGGCCCGCACGGGCCGAGCACGAAGCGGATCAAAGCGTTCAAGCTGCAGTCGGTGGCCGGCGCGTACTGGCGTGGGGATTCCGATCGCCAGATGCTCACGCGCGTGTATGGGACCGCGTTCTTCTCCAGGGCGGCGCTGGCCGATCACCTCGAGCGGATCGAGCGCGCCCGCGCCAACGACCACCGGCGCCTCGGCCCGCAGCTTGGCCTGTTCGGCTTCTCAGAGGTTGCGCCGGGGATGGCGTTCTGGTACCCGCCCGGGACCCAGGTGTTCAACTCGCTGGTCTCGCTGAGCCGTGAGATGGGAACCCCGCGCGGCTACACGGAGGTCAAGACGCCCCAAATCTACGACAGCGCGCTGTGGCGCACCTCGGGGCACTGGGACAAGTACCGCCAGCACATGTTCCTCACCGAAGCCGAGGACCGGCCGATGGCGTTCAAGCCGATGAACTGCCCCGGCCACGCCAAGCTCTTCTCGATGTCGCCGCACTCCTATCGCGACCTGCCGATCCGCTACTCCGAGCCTGGGCTGCTGCACCGCAACGAGCTGTCGGGGACGCTGCACGGCTTGCTGCGCACGCGCAGCTTCGCCCAGGACGACGCGCACGTCTTCTGCACCGAAGACCAGCTCCAGGATGAGGTCTACGCGGCGCTGGATTTCGCCTTTGACACCTACGCGATCTTCGGCTTCGACGTGCGCTTGGAGCTCTCGACCCGCCCCGACGAGCGCATCGGCTCTGACGAGCTGTGGGATCGCAGCGAGTCGGTGCTGCGCACCGCTCTGGAGCACCGCGGGCTGCCGTATGACCTCAACGCCGGCGACGGCGCCTTCTACGGGGCCAAGATCGACATGCACATGACCGACTCGCTTGGTCGCTCCTGGCAGCTGGGCACCGTGCAGGTGGACTACAACATGCCCGAGCGCTTTGGGCTCAGCTACACCGGCGCCGACAACGCCGAGCATCGCCCCGTGATGATCCACCGCGCGCTGATGGGATCCTACGAGCGGTTCATCGGGATCCTGCTCGAGCATCTGGAGGGCGAGCTGCCCGTCTGGCTGACGCCGGTGCAGGCGATCGTGCTGCCGATCGCCGACCGTCATTTCGAGTACGCGGGGGAAGTCCTGCAGGGCTTGACCGAGCACGGAGTGCGGGCCGAGCTCGACGCCCGTACGGAGTCCGTGGGGCGCAAGATCCGAGACGCCGAGCTGCGCAAGATCCCC
Source organism: Actinomycetota bacterium (assembly GCA_030854125.1). GTDB lineage: Bacteria > Actinomycetota > Thermoleophilia > Solirubrobacterales > Solirubrobacteraceae > Palsa-465. The sequence continues at coordinate 1,695 of JALYTU010000742.1, forward strand.
TTCATGCTGGTGCTCGGCGATCGCGAGCGCGACAGCGGCCAGGTCAGCGTGCGCGAGCACCGGGCGGGGGACACTGGCTCCGCCGCGCCGGCCCAGTTCGCGGCCCGCGTGCACGAGCTGGCGAAGAACCGCTCCGCTCGGTGAATCCGCCGCTATACTCGACGGCGTTGAATCACGTTCGCCCCAAACGGCCCGGCACCGCTTGATCCACCGTCGCGCCTCCAACTAGTGCCGGTTCCTCGCAGGTTTGACCGGCGCCCGCCCGAGCGGGACCAGACCCGAACCAATGAGCGCATCCGCGTGCCCGAAGTCAGGCTCGTCGGAGAGGACGGAAAGCAGATCGGCGTCATCAAGACGGCCGAGGCGCTCGTCTACGCGCAGGAGCGCGATCTCGATCTCGTCGAGGTGGCTCCCGACGCTCGGCCGCCCGTGTGCCGCGTTCTGGACTACTCCAAGTACAAGTACGAGCAGGCACAGAAGCTCAAGGCCGCCCGGAAGCACCAGCAGCAGATCACGATTCGCGAGATCAAGTTCCGGCCGAAGAT
>JALYTU010000743.1 GCA_030854125.1 Actinomycetota bacterium
ACGATACGAGCGACTTACGTCTTCTTTGGTACCCGATCCTCGGCGGGCGTGACCGGTTTGACAGCGCGCAACAATGGATGGCGTGACGGCACGGGAGCAGGATCTGCAGATAGATGGCATCACGCTGAGAGTCCGCGAGTCGGGCGATCCGGACGGCCAGCCTGTCCTGCACTTCCACGGTACTCCCGGCTGTCGCCTCGAGATGGCGTGGGCCGATCACCTGCTGGCCGATGTCGGCGTCCGTTGGGTCGCCTTCGACCGGCCCGGCTACGGGGGCTCGACGCCCACCGCCTTCAGCGTCGGGTCGGTCGCCCAGATGGCCCTGCAGGTGGCCGACCAGTACGGCCTGGAGCGGTTCCGGACGTCCGGCTGGTCCGGCGGGGGACCGTTCGCCCTGGGCACCGCGGCCATCGCCGGCGAGCGGGTTGAAGCGGTCGGCGTCATCGCCGGCGCAGGCCCGTTCCAGCTGGTGCCCGGAGCCCTGGACGTCCTCTCGGATGGCGACAGGGCCGCCGAGCGCCTGCTCCCCGGAGATCCTGTGGCGGCGTGTGCGGGCTTCCTGGAGGGCTTCGATATGGCCGCGGCGCTCGAGAGCTCGATAGCCCTGTACAACGACTTCGAACCGCTGTTGTCCGACTCGGACCGGCGGTTGTGGAGCGCCAACTCGGAACATCTACTGGCTGACATGCGCGAGGCGATGCGCCAGGGCGTCGAAGGGTGCGGCTGGGACAACGTCGCCTGGATCGGCGCCTGGGACATCCACCCCACTACTGTCCAGTGCCCGGTTCTGCTCTGGTATGGCACTGAGGACCGCATGGCCGAACCGATCCATGGCCACTGGTTTGAGGAAAACCTGCCGGACGCCCGCCTGACCATGCGCGAAGGCGAGGGCCACCTGCAGCCCTTCGCGCACCTTGCGGAGATGTTGGCCGACCTAATAACGGCCTGAGGCTTGCAACGAGCACCAGCCCTGCTTCGCCATCAGCGCAGGCATCTTGCTCCAGCCCGGCGAGAGACCCGCTCCGCGCCGACGGCACGGCACGTCGCAGACACCCATCCACCAGCGGACGTTGAGGCCGGGGGTCGCGCCTCGTCGCCGTCGCGTTCGTCAATTGTCACACCAGCCAGGCGATCTGAAGCTGGATACGCCGGAGTGGCGACGGTCCGGCGTATCCCTCACGCCACCGACCCATGCCGCGCCCGGCAACGCGCGGTACGGCCCTCAGGGCAGCGTTCGCGGGACCCAGCCGTTGGGAAACGCGCCGGGTGGAATATCTCCCGCATAGTCCGGGAACCACCGCCTCGCGACGCGCTCGCCTGCGCCTCCCTCGATGAGCGGCCTTAGATCTCCGCTGACGAGCAGGACGCGCAAGGTCGCCCCGATCTGCAAGTCCGCCGCGTTCGGTCTCTCGCCGCCGATGACACCCTGCTCGGCGAGTGACTCAACGTGCCCAAGCTTGGCAGGAAGCCCCGCGAGGTCCTCGTGCAACCGCGCCGCGGTGATTTTGTGGTATTTCCAACTGGCACGGACATACGCAATCGCGAAGTCGGTTCCAGGACCGTCCAACGGCTCTGCCCCGCCGAAGGTTCCCATCGCCTCGGGACGGAAATGCAGCGCTCCCCACGGCAGTCGACGTCCCAGGTCCTGTAGCTCCACATCGCCCCAGTGCTCGGCTTCGCGGACAGCGTCCGAGATCGGGTCGGGGTAAAGCGGCGGGTCGGGTGCAAGCTCTTCCAGCCGAGCAAGAATGGCTCGCGAGCCATGCACCGGTTCACGATCGATCATCAGGCCCGGCACGGTGGATCGACCCTCGCCATAGATCTTCTGCATCTCGTCCACGTGAGCCCCCGGCGTCAGGGCAACGCGCTCATATTCGAGCGTCTTATGGCGTAGCGCCGCCTCGACAGTCATGCACGGATGCGACGGCGGGAGGACGTGTAGCACCAGCTGGGGTTGCGTCATGAGGCCCGACACTACCGGTCTACAAGGCCGTAGCGCCGCGGCCCCTTCCCTTGTCCTGGGGAGCGCCGGCGTCGCACCAACCAACGCTCAGCGAACGCCGGGAGGCGGCCGGCTCGCCCCGGATTTGGCGATTCGCGAGTCCAGCTCACGGGGGGGCCTCTGACCTGCTCTGGCAGCGCGACACGCAGTCGGCACTCGGGCTCGCGCGGCGAAAGCACTAAGCCGACTGCTGGACTGGACGCTTCCTGCTCCGTTGCGGGTGCTGTTGCTGGCGC
>JALYTU010000002.1 GCA_030854125.1 Actinomycetota bacterium
GTGGTCTTTACGTGAGAGGCCAGGCCGTAGCCTCGCTTTGCCGCCATCGCGTGACGCTTCCCGGGAGCGCCTCGTTGGCGAGCTGTGCCGCAACGCAAATCGCCCTGCGTGCCATTGACCGATGAGTTCGGCGCGGCGGTCCGGTCTACCGGACAATGATCAGCCCAACGAGACCGAAATCGCGACCATGAAAATGACGACCATGACTCAGGCTCAGACGACCGACCCGGAGGCAGATAGATGACGCGCACACGGATTCACAACCTCTCCATCTCGCTGGACGGCTTCGCCACCGGCGAGGGGCAGCGCGCCGATGCTCCCATGGGGCACGCCGGGAGACGGCTCCACGAGTGGATGCTCGCCACCCGCTTCGGCGCGTCGATCGTGGGCGCTGCCGGGGGCAGCGAGGGCACCGACTACGCAATTGCCCGACAGCACGAGCCGGGGATCGGTGCGGAGATCATGGGCGCGGGCAAGTTCGGCCCGCCGGGCTGGCAGGACGACGCCGACTGGAAGGGATGGTGGGGTCCCGACCCGCCGTTCCACACACCGACCTTCGTGCTCACCCACCGGCCGCGGCCGCCGATCGAGATGGAGGGCGGCACCACCTTCCACTTCCTCCACGCCTCGCCGGCCGAGGCCCTCGACGTCGCGCGGGAGGCAGCGGGCGACCAGGACGTGCGCATCGGTGGCGGGCCGACCGTGGCCCGCGACTTCATCGCGGCGGGGCTCGTCGACCACGTCCACCTCGTCCAGGCGCCGATCGTGCTCGGCCGCGGGGTGCGGCTGTGGGACGGCCTCGAAGCGCTCGAGGCGGATTACGACGTCGAGGCGGTCTCGACCCCCAGCGGCGTCACCCACCTCACCTTCACCCGGTCCGGTTAACACAAGAGGTCCGCCAATACGCCGACACCGGCAGATCAACAGGGAGGCCGTCGCGGTGTCGAGGTCCCAGAACGGCATCGACCACGCGTGCTCGCGGACAGCAGCCGCGCCATGGCCCTAATGGAAGTCGACTTCCAGAGCGGAGTGATCGCTCAAACCGTGCTCGCGCCAGGCGTGGTGATAGACGCAAGCGACAGGTTGCAGCTGGACCGAGACGAATACGTGGTCAATGCGCCACCCGCCGTCATGGCCAGCGATGCGTTTCCAGGTCCAGCTCGGCTCGCTGCGTGCGTAGCCGTGCAGGGAGCGATAGGCATCGCGGTACCCAAGCTCGCTGAGCCCGGGGACTACCCCCAGCTCGGCCTCGTCCCACTCTGACCCTCGCTCGCGGCGCAGGCGTCCGCGACTATCCCGGGCAAAGGACAGCACTTCGCCCGTGGTCAGCTCACGGCGAGGCGTGTTGAGATCACCGCAGACCACCCGCGGTGAGGGCGGGGCGTCGGTGAGGCCGTCGCGGATTCCTTGTAGCGTTTGCACCTTCACTTGCCCGTTGGCGGCGTTGGGGACGTGAACGCAGAAGATGTCCACCAGCCCATGTGGGGTCCCTGTGGCGGCACACAGAGAGGTTTCTGGCCATGGGACGTCGAGCGGCCGCTCGACGTCGACCAAAGGAGCTCGGGCGGCAAGCATCACTCCGGTCCGTCGACGCGCCGCAGGTTCGCGGGCCGGATCAGCGGCATCGAGCGAGGTGCGGAAGTGGGAGAGGCCCATCAGCGCGAAAGCGTGGCGCCAGAGCGGAAATGTCTGGCGGGTGACTTCCTGAAGGGCGACGATGCTCGGGTGTCGGGCGGCCAGCGCCGTGGCCTGTTCGACGATGCCGGAGCTACGCCGGGCGACGTTCCAGGTGATCAACCGGGTGTCACGATCACCGCCGCTCAGAGCCCCCCGCGCAACATCCGCCAGCTGCATCGAGCAAAGATAGACCGCTCCTGCTCCGCGATCGCCCCGAGCCGGCTATGAAGCCGCGCGAGCGGCTGTGGTGACAATGGTTTCCAACGGTTCAGCAGTGTCATAGCCGACGGGACGAGCGGCGCCCCGATGGTGAACGCATCGCTCAGCCCACCGCCGCCGTGCCGATGCTCCACCTCCTTGAAAGAACACCACTTTGGAGGTGGCGAACGCTCCGATCGCCACCCGCCTACATCAGCGAGGCGGCAGGTTCAACCGCAGCTTCCGCCGATTCCTGGATCATCGGACCGGACATCCGGTCGCCGTCGGGGAGCTCCTGCCCCCGACTAGCTGCGCTCTTGGTAGAGCCTCGTCCTCTCGACTGCCGCCGACGCCGTCTGGGCGAGATGAACCAGGGCGGCCTCGTCGTCGGCGGTGAAGTCCCCCTCTTCTTTGTCGAACAATTGAATGGCGCCGAGCTCGGATCCGTCCAGAGTGGTCAACGACGCGGCGAGCCATCCCTGAAGCGGACGACTGTCGGCGGAGGTGCCAAACCAGGGCAGGCGCTCGAGCTGGTCGCCGGTAATCCGTACCGAGCCGCCGCTCAGGCGGACCAGTCGGTAGATCGCGAACAGGTCAAGCCATCGAACCAATGTCGTCCAGTGCCCGTCAAGCTCCGGATGAGAAGCCGCTTCGGCGGCCCGAGGACGGCCTTCCAATGCCACCGTGGCCACGCAGCAGTCGGCGCCGACGAGCTCGCGCGCCTGCTCCGCCACCAGCGCCAGCATCTCCGCAAGCGAATCGGAGGCGTAGAGCGCGAGTGAGGCATCGGCCAGGAAGGACGACAGCTGACGCGAAAGCTCGATCTGACGCCGTTCGAGTAACCGGGCCTGCCGAGCGTCCTTGAAGCCACGCTGGATCATTTCAAAGCTGGAGAGGCTTTCGAGGAAGAAGTCACTTGCCAGCCGGGTGAGCTGCTGCGCCTCGGCCAGGTCAGAAGCGTCTGCGAGCACGGCGCCCACCGCTTCCTGATGAGCGATGGCAAGGTCGAGCACGCTAGAGGGCCGGCTCACCGCCTGGCGTCCGAGCTCGTACGCCGCTCGCAGTGAGGTCTCGGTCGAGGCGAGCAGATACTCGCGTAACGCGGACGCATAGGCGGCCCGGAACGGTGCCCCTTCGATGGGGACGCCGCTCACGATCGCACCCCGAGATAACGGACGGCCACGACCAGGGCGTCGTCCGGCCGCTTCCAGTGGTCGGCGAGGATGCGCTGGCTTATCGCCTCGGTCGAGCCGGAGGTGTCGAGCGAGTCCGCGAACGCGGACTCGATTCCATCGGTGGCCAGAAGGATGACGTCACCCGGGTCCACATCGAGGGTTGCGGTTCTCACCCTGGGGAGCTCGTGCCCGGGCACACCTCGACCAAGGGCGAGCGAGCCCTTTGGCCGCGTAACCGACGGGTCGCCGCTCAAGATCCGCCCCTCCACATTGCCGACGCCGAGCCAGGTCATCGCGCTCTGAGAGGAGGAGACGAAGGCGAGGCTGACTGCTGCCCCGCGCGTACCCCTGAGGGCGGCATGGCAGCTTTGGATCAGGGAGACGAGGTCTTGGGAGGGGCTTTCGCGCACCACGTCCGCAGCCTTGCGGGCCGCGCGGGCGGCTTCGCTGCCGTGCCCCAGCCCGTCGATCCCCGCCACCAGTGCGCCCTCCGGGAGCAGCCTGACGACCGCGAGATCCCCGCTGGTCACCTCGCCACGCCGACACCTCGCGGCGACCCCCCACTCGATCGGTTCCCGCGCTGCTCGCTCAGGCACGTCGTCGGCGCTCCTCTCGTAGGCGGGCAAGCTCGTCACGGAACCTCCACTTGGTCATCGTCACAGTGGTGCCAGTGTCGGCGTCTGACTCGACCTCGAAGTCGTCCATCAACCGCCGCGCTCCGGGTAGGCCCAGTCCGAGACCGCCCCGCCCGCTGAAGTCGTCGCGCAGCGCCGCCTCGACATCGCGGATCCCGGCCCCAGCGTCGCTCGCGATCACAACGAGGCCATAGCGGTCAGCATCGTCAACCGGCTTGAGGACTATCTCGCCGCGGCCGACGTGTACGACGATGTTGCGGGCCACTTCCGAGATGGCCGTCGCTATCAGTGTCGGGTCGGGGCGGGGAAAACCGAGCCGTTCGGCCATGGCGCGTCCCTCCGCGCGAGCGGCAACCAGATCCGCGTCGGCGTTGATGGCAATGCGGACCTCACGCTCCATCCTTTGCGTCCCCCTGCCTCAACACATCAAGCAGCGCGATCGCCGCATCCAGATCGAGAGCTACGCGCAGCGGCTCCAGGTTCAGACGGAATTGCACCATCGCGATCGCGACGTCGGGCTGGATGCCAACGATCACGGTGTCGGCACCGCGCAGGCTTGCGGTGAGGACGATCGCGCGCAGCGCCCGCGCCACGAAGGAGTCGATCACGTCAAGAGCGGCGACGTCGATCACGATCCCTCTTGAGCGGTGCCTTCCGACCAGCTCGGCCAGCTCGTGTCGAAGCTCGACCACCTCACGGTCGGATAGGTCGGACTGGATCGAGGCGATCAGGTAGTCACCCTGGTGGAGGATCGCCACCGACATCGCTGCGCCGCGCTACGTCTCGACGGCCATCAGGCCGCTGGCATCGCCGCTCCGGTAGCCGGCCAGCCGCTCGGCTTCCACGAGCCCTCCCTGAAGATCGCCGACCGTCTTGACCATGCCGAGGTCCACGCCGAGGTCGACAAGCGTTTGGGCAATCTCGGACGAGAGGCCGGTGAGGATCGTGCTCGCCCCCATCAGCCGTGCCGCCTCGACGGTCTGAACGAGGTGATTGGCCACGGTGCGATCAATCGTCGCGACCCCGGTGATGTCGATGACCACGACTTGAGCGCGCTTTTCCTGGATCGCCCCCAGGAGCTGCTCGGTGAGCTGGCGCGCTCGCGAGGAGTCGAGCACGCCGATGATCGGCAGGATGAGCAGGTGCTCACGAAGCTGGAGCACCGGCGTGGAAAGCTCCCGCATCGCCTCCTGCTGCTCATGGATGACCCGCTCGCGTTCTTCGACGAAGCTCACTCCGACGACCACGGCGATTCGGTTGGCTGCCGGCTCGTAGGCGTCGAGGATGCGATTGAGCAGATCTAGATCCTTTTGGTACTTGGCGAACAGCGACCGTGCTAACACGTCCCGCAGCAGGAGCACGATCCCGAGCACCTCGTGGGTCTCCACACCGCGCGGGATGATCCGCTCTGATAGCTCGCGAGCGTACGTCTCCAGCGTCTCGATGCTGCCAGTTTCGAGGGCATCGACGTAGTTGTCGTAGACGGCGGTCGCCTCCGAGAAGATTTCATCGTCGGACATCACGCCGAGTAGCTGCGCCGCGCTGATCCGCCGAGCCCATTCCTCCCGAAGCTTGGTCCGGTTGTCACGCAGGTAGGCCACGAGCTCCTGCAGGAGCGAGTCGGCCTCCTCCGAAAGCCGAGCCCGCTCGTCGTTGGTCCGCTGATCTCGATCGTCGGTGTGCGGCTCGGGCTGGTCGTCGCTGTGCGGCTCGGGCTGGTCGCCGGCGCGCTGCTCGGGCCTGTCGTCGCTACGTGGCTCGGGTCTGTCGTCGGTCCGCTCGTTCGCGGACTCGTCGAGAGTCGGTTGATCGGGCTCCTGGTCCATCTGCTCCTCCTCGGGTGTGAGAGTGACCGCGGACGTAAAGCGCGGTGCAGTGGCGTACTGACGTTCGTTCATCGAAGGCGTGGACCGCGAGCGCGAGCCCCATCCAGGAACAGACCGGTGATCGTGGCGATCATGTCCTCCTTGCCGAGTCGCGGAGCGGACGTGAGCACGCTGACGATCAGGCCGATCAGCGACTCTGTCAAGCGAGCACCGGCGATGTCGGTGCGGATGTCTCCGTCGCTCTGACCCCGCTCGAACAGCTCGCGCACCGGCTGGATGAGCTGGCCCTCAAAGCGTTCTGGATCAGATCGCATCCGCTCGCGAGCCAACAGGACGAACGAGTCTCCCACGTCAACGAGCGCGCGAACGGCCCGCGCGATGCCCTCCTCCGGCGTCACTTCGCCGATTCTGGCCGCCGCCAGTCGGGCGTCAACGTCGCTCACCGCCGCTTGCGCCAGCTCGTCGAGCAGGGCCTCGCGATTCGGGAAGTAGCGGTAGACGGTCGCGCGGGCCACGCCCGCCGCCTCAGCGACGTCGTTCATGCTCGCCTGGTCTCCGTGCAGGGCAAATATCTGCGCAGCGCCATCGAGAATCGCGGTGGCGACGCGCTGCTGAAGTGCCTGTCTGGGGACCGGATCGGACATCGTTGTCTCGGAGTTAGTCTAGGCGATCCCTTGACGAGATGATACTGTCTCATTCAGGGTCACTATTGTCCTACGCTAGGGAGGGTTGAGAGTATGTCGTTGTCGGAGCAGACGCGCGCTGGTCTCCGCGAGATGCCGTCCAACGCCGCCTGGTTGCTGTCCCGGGTTCTCAAACCCGTGGACACGATCGGAACCGCGGCCGAGTCGGCCACCGCGGGCGCTCGCGACCGAGGGCGGAAGGTGAGGGCGGCGGTTGCAGACACCACACCCGTGGGCGGGAATTCGGTCGAGATTCGCCTCAAGCGTGCGCAGGACGCCGGCGAGCAAGCTCGCGAGGCGGAGGATCGGGCCGTGCAGGCCGCTCAGGAGTCAAAGGATCGCGCCGACCACGCTCGCCAGGTGAGCGAGCATGGGCGAACCCGCGTCAAGGAGATTGAGAGGGAGACGAGTCGACGCGTAAAGCAGCGGATTGCCGAGGCGCAGAAGTCAGCTGACGAGTGGGTCAAGCAGGAGCGTCAGGCCGCGGAGGCGGATGCGGCCGAGCGCCAGCAAGAGGTGCAGGCCGAAGTTGATCACGAAGTCGAAGAGGCTCAGCGAGATGCTGAGACATGCCAGCAGCAGGCCGAGGAGCTCGTCGAGGACGCGACGGAGAAGCTGGCTGAGGCCCGGGCGCTCGCCGACGAGGCCGCGGCAGCCGCACACGCTGCCGCCGAGGAGGCCAACCGTCAGGCGCAGCAGCTCGCTCACGATGCCGCGCAGCAAGCCAGCGACGCCGAGGCGAGGGTGCAAGCGACCGAGCAGATTCGCCAACAGTCCCGCACGACGGCAAAGCGCGCAACCCGCGAGCTCGAGCGCGATTCCACCAACGGCGGCTTGACCTCCTACAACAAGCCGCAGCTGGTCGACCTGGCCAGCAGCATCGGCATAGAGAAACGAAACACCATGACCAAGAGTGAGCTCGTTGACGCGATCGCCAAGGCGTCCGGAGCCACCCGATGAACGGACAGGCCACAAGATGAAACTGCCGAACAGAAAAAGCAAGTTGGAGCGGCTTCTCGAGACGGTCACCGACTCACTAGAGAGGCCCGGTACGAGCAAGTTCAGCCTGCCGAGCCCGATCGGCTCCCGGCCCGGCCTCGGCTCGCGCAACCCGCTCAAGATGGCCATGCCCAAGGGCGACGCGCTCAAGGCCGGCTTGGTCGCCGGCGGCCTGGTTGGACTCACGGCGGGAAGCGCCGGCATCTCTAGTCTCAGGCGCCGCAACAAGGGGGCGAGGGACGATTCGTGAAGCTCACGAAGATGGCGCTGTTCGCAGCCGGGTACGTGATCGGCACCAAGGCCGGCCATGAACGTTACGCGCAGATCGTCGACGAGGTGGCGAGAGCGTCTCAGCGACTCGAGGAGTTCAGCTCTCGCCGCCCCCCGGCCTCACCCAAGCACAGCTCCGGTCATGCTGGCAGCGGCGCCTGATCACCGGCAGACCCCAGCCCGGGGAACGCTGATCAAGGGCTCGATCCTGGCCCGGGTCCTAGGCATCCGGCTCCTGACGCTCGACGCCACCCTGGTGCTCGTCCCGACTGACGTCAGCGCTCAGCCGTCGGTGGCTACCGATCGGCTGCAGGGCACGTCCGCGCCGTCCTCCAGGCCGGCGGCGCGGGCGATTGCCGTCGGACCCGGGTTGGAGAAAGCCGTTTGGAGCATTAGCGAGGGAGCGGCACTCCTAGCGCAGTCCAGACGCAGCCGGCCTCTAGCGGGCCAGTCGCGCCAAACCCGCGTTCAAGTGACCGAAGAACCTCGATGGCATACCTGAACTGTCCCCACTGCGGGTTGAGTATTCGCCTGCGCGTCTCGTACCTGACCTTGGAGCGCTGTCCTCGGTGTCTGGCTCGCCGCCACCTCATCGTGCCAATGCAAACCTCCGCCAGGCCCGAGGGGACTCAGCGGGCGTTAAAACTCCGTCCTCGTGGGGAACGCCGGGATCCCAACGAGGACCGGGCCGCAGTGCAAGCTCACGGCCAGCAAGCTCCCGGCCCTCCGCCACCCCCCCAGCCCTAGTCAACGCGGCAGCCCCCGCCCCTGCGGGGCGTATGCGAAATCGTCGCCAGCCGAAGCGAACTGATTGCTGAGCGAGGAATCTCTCGGACGAACTCAACGTGGGCGTGCCGAGGCTCCGCGACAGAGCGTTGCCGCCGTTGAGCGCCGAGCCGCAGCTGGCTTCCGGAACCTACGGGCTTTCTCCGAGAAGCGCGCCAGCGCCGCGGCCAACCGATCGCGATGGCGCGCCGGCATTTGACGGTGCTGACGCAGCTGGCGTGTTACGACTCGGGACGTCGAGGCACACGCGGACCGGGGGCTCGATCCGATCAGCCGCCACGATTGGATCATGGTCCAAGCTGAAGTGGACCTGTCCCGATTGGCACCACATCTGAGATCGTGACGGCGCATGGAGTTGAGCCAGGCGTTCGATCCAACCGAGGTAGGACCGGTCCTCCGCGAGGTGATGTCGGCAGCGAGTCGATATCTCGCCGAGCTCGACTCGCTGCCCGCGAAGGAGCCGGACGCTGAGGCTGCCGCCGCGTTTGACCGTGCCCTGCCCGAGTGTGGGCAGGGCGCCGAGGAAGCGGTCAGAGACCTCGCCCACTACGTCCGCGGCGGCGCGGTCCACGTCGATGGTCCGCGCTTTTTTCACCTGGTTGCGGGCGGAAGCACACCGGCAGCCCTTGGCGGGGACCTGCTGTGCAGCGTGTTTGACCAGCACGCCTTCGCCTCGATGTCGTCGCCCGCTGCCGTCCGTCTCGAACAGGCGATGATCGGCTGGCTGAAGGATTTATTCGAACTGCCGCCCGAGTTCGGCGGCGTGATGGTGACCGGTGGAACGATGGCTAACGTCACTGCCCTCGCCACAGCACGGCAGTGGTGCCTTAGCCGATGCGGTGTGGACGCCGCCGAGGCAGGTCTTGGCGATGCTCCTGGCCTGCAGATCCTCAGCAGCGGCTTCGTGCACTCCTCGGTGTACAAGGCGGCCTCGATACTCGGCATTGGGCGGGCGAACGTGAGCACCTTCGCGGCTGACGCGAGCGGCCGCGTGGACCTCTCCGGGCTGGAGCAGGCGCTGCAGCAGCTGGACGGGCGACCCGCGATCGTGGTGGCCAACGCGGGCGAGGTCAACGCCGGAGACTTCGACCCGATCGATCAGATGGTCGACCTGGCCCATCGCCACGACTGCTGGTGCCATGTCGACGGGACTTTCGGTCTCTTCGCTCGGATCAGTCCGCGCCTGCGTCACTTGGCGGCGGGCGCCGAGCGCGCTGACTCGGTCACCGCCGACGGTCACAAGTGGCTCAACGTCCCGTTCGACACCGGATTCTGCTTCGTGCGAGAGGATCGTCTGTTCTCGGAAGTGTTCGCGCTCGAGGGGGCCTACCTCAAGGACGACCCCGACGCCGCCGGCATGCTCGGGTTGCGCGGCCCGGAAATGTCGCGCCGGGCACGGGCGCTGCCCGTCTTTGCCACGCTCGCTGCCTACGGACGCGAGGGCTATCGCCGCCTCGTGGAACACGGGGCCGAGCTCGCCGCTGAGCTCGCCACGCAGGTTGAGGCCTCCGAAGACTTCGAGCTGCTCGCCCCAGCCACGTTGTGCATCACCTCGTTTCGCTACTCGCCACCAGGGCTCGACAAAGAACAGCTCGATCGCCTCAACGCGCGGCTCGGAGAGGCCATCCTGCGCGATGGACGGCTCTATATGGGAACGACTGTGTTCGGCGGACATGTCGCGTTCAAGCCCGCATTCGTCAACTGGCGCACGACCTCGCGGGAGATCGGGCTCGTCCTGCCGACATTGCGCGAGCTCGGGCGGGATCTGCCGCGCCGAGAACACGAGGACGCAGGATGAGGCGCTTTCGACAGGTTGATGTGTTCTCTGCCGGGGGGCCGGTCGGAAACCCGGTGGCCGTGGTCGTCGATTCCGAGGGACTGAACGACGAGGAGATGCAGACGTTCGCACGGTGGACGAACCTGTCGGAGACGACCTTCCTGCTTGCGCCGACCGACGCGCACGCCGATTACCGGGTGCGGATCTTCACCCCGCAGCACGAGATGCCGTTCGCTGGACATCCGACGCTCGGCTCCTGCCACGCGTGGCTTGAAACGCATCCCATCCCCGCACCTGGCGCGAAGATCGTCCAAGAGTGCAAAGCGGGACTCGTCCGGCTGCGGCGCAGCGACAACGGCCTTGCGTTCGTCGCGCCCCCTCTCCGCCGGTCCGGGCCACTCGATCCCCAGACGACTGAGCAGATCGCACAGATGCTGCGGCTATCAGCAGAGGACATCCTGGACGGCGCCTGGGTCGATAACGGCGCCGGCTGGGCAGGCGTGCTGCTGCGCAACGCAGAGATGGTGCTCGCCCTCCAACCCACAGCGGTGGAGATCGATATCGGCGTGATCGGACCACACCCGTCGGGGCAGCCGGCTGATTTTGAGGTTCGGGCGCTTTACCCGAAGGACGGGTCCACCGCCGAGGACCCGGTCACCGGGAGCTTGAACGCCGGACTCGCAGAATGGCTGATCGCCTGCGGACGAGCGACCGCCCCGTATCAGGTTCGCCAGGGTACGGCGATCGGACACGATGGGCGGGTCTTCATCACCCAGGACGAGGCGGGCTCGGTCTGGGTTGCCGGGACGACGACGACGCTGATCACAGGGACGGTGGATCTGTGATGCCGGTTCGGAGCCCGACCACACATGGTGTGGTTCCCTTCGGGCTGATCGCGAACGGGAAGGATCCGCTCGCTCGCCCCCAGATAGCCCCGATGCCAAGTCCCTCCAGCGCCAGCCGCGCCACCGAGCACATCGAGTCGGCCGCTCTCGCTGACGCGCTGTCGGACTGGACGACCCGACCAGGCCCAACCTACAGCCGCCTGGCCGACGCCATTGCCGACGCGATCGCCCAAGGGCACCTCGGGCTCGGGTCCCGGCTGCCCTCCGAGCGCGCGCTCGCGACGCACCTGCACGTCGCACGGGGCACCGTTGTCGCCGCCTACGACGCACTGCGAGCCCGCGGAGTTGTGCACACGCGCGGCGGCAGCGGAACCGTCGTGCAAAGCCGCGCAACTAAGGCGCGCGCGCACCGCGCCCCCTTACTCTCGCGCCTCGTCGACGGCCACGAAGCGCCGATCGACCTGGCCCTCGGCGCTGCGACGCTCGAGGAGTCCGAGCTCGCTGACGTCACCGTTTCGCTGCGAGAGGCATCAAGGTTGCTGCCGGCTCACGGGTACGCGCCGCTCGGAGTGGGCGCTCTTCGCACCCAGATCGCCGACCGCTACACCGCGAGGGGAGCGCCGACGACGGTCGATCAGATCCTGATCACCACAGGCGGCCAAAGTGCTCTCAGCCTCATCGCGGCCACGCTCGTGCAGCCGCACAGCCGCGTCCTCACCGAAAGCCCAACCTACCCCGGCGCGATCGAGATCTTCGTCCGCGCCGGGGCGCGAGTCGACGGCGTGCCACGCGATCAGTCCGGACCGATCATCCAATCGCTCGAACAGACACTCCGCGACGGTGCGACCCGACTCCTGTACGTGATACCGACCTGCCACAACCCCACCGGCGGAGTCATGAGCGAGGAGCGGCGCCGAGCAATCCTGCGACTCGCGCGAGACGCCGGTGCTGTGGTGGTCGAGGACGGAGTGATGGAGGAACTGGCTCATCAAGCCCCGCCTCCGTCCCTGGCCGCGCTCGCGCCGGATCGGGTGATCACGACCGGGTCGCTCTCCAAGACCATTTGGGGCGGACTGCGGATCGGCTGGATCCGAGCCTCGCCAGAGATGATCCTGCGCCTCGGGCGGGTGCGAGCGAGCTTCGAGCTTGGCTCCCCGGGCGTTGAGCAGGCAGCCGCACTACAGATCATCGGGCGCTACGACGACCTGCTCCGATCCCGGCGGGCGCTCATCCGCGAACGCTTGGATGTGCTCTGTCACGAACTGCGCACTCAGCTTCCCGACTGGACCTTCCCGGCCCCACGTGGAGGACTATGCGTATGGGTCAAGCTGCCCCAGGGAGACGCCGACACGTTCGCGCAACTCGCGTTGCGCCGCGGGGTGGCAGTCGCGTCCGGCCGGACCACCGCCCCCGGCGAGGAGTTCCTGTCCCATCTGCGTCTCGCCGCGGGCCCCTCGCCGGCGCTGATCCGTGAGGGTGTGTCTTGCCTGGCGATCGCCTGGGACGAATTCCTGGCCATCGATGCAGCCTCCCGGCCGCAGCGCGTGGTGGTGTGAGATGGCGACTCGATCCGCCTGGAGCCGCATTTGCGCGTGTTCCTTCCCTGTTCGCGTTGACCCGGCCGCCGATTGCCGGGCCGGACCTCTGGACTACTGCCGTAGGGACCGTTTGAGTCGCTCGCCGCGTTGGAAGCATGGACTGCGGACGTCGAAGGAGAAGACCCACTGTTCTGCGCGATCTGCGAGCGCGCCACCGGGTTCACCTTCCGCCAAGCCGTCATCGTCAAAGGCCGCAAGCCGGACACAGCGTGGTTCTCGATCCTGGACAAGGAGTGGCCGCTCATCGCGTGCGCTCTGCGTCGCCGGCTGGGCGATGAGAACTTCGACACACACGGCGAGCAGGTGTTTTCGTTGGGCGACATCCGCCACCAGATCGTTAGCGGCCCCGCCGCAACGAGCGCACTGCGCGTCCTCGGATCCGCGGTTCGCGGCAGTGCTCCTGGATACGTCGGCGATGAGAGCGCCAGCCGAGGTCTTGCGCCCGCGCACCTTTCATCCACCACACCGACAAGCCAGGAGGTCCCGTGAGAAAGATCAATCTCGACGCCGCGCTCGCCATGTTCGACGAGCATTGGAGACCACGGATCATCGGGACCGTGAACTCGAGCAAGGTGCAACTCGCCAAGTTCGCTGGTGACTTCGTCTGGCACCAGCACGATGACTCAGACGACCTCTTCCTGGTGCTCCACGGGCGCCTGCTCGTCGACCTTCCCGACGAGACCATCATGCTCGAAGCTGGAGAGATGCTCATCGTTCCGGCCGGCGTCAGACATCGTCCCCGCGCCGAACAGGAGGTCTACGTTTTGAACATCGAGGCCGGCGGCACCGTCAACACGGGCGATGCCGTGGAGCCGGGCAGCCTGACCGCTCCTGAGCAAAATCTATAGCCAAAGCATGCCAGAAAATTCGGCCTTCTCTTCGAAGACCGTCTCGACGGCGGCCGGGATGAGACTCGATCTGCGTCCGCTCGCCGTCTCCGATACTGAGGCGTGGATCGCCCATGTGCGTGCTGACCTCGAGCACCATGGCCAGCATCTCGGCTGGCCATCGCGCACGATCGACCCCGAGCCCGATCAACGACCCGACGTAGAGCGCGGTCCTGCTCGCAACCGAGGGACCCCCCGGCTTCGACGACGGGTGTCGTAGCCGGCGCGCGAAGGGTCGGCGAAGACACCCGACCACGCTATCGCCAGCGCCACCACGCCGGCAGGGCCAATCGGGGCACCGGCAGGGCCACTTCTTTCCCTCGCGGCGGTGGATCGACATCCGGTCGGAATTGGCCCTGTCCGCCGGACCGTCCCAGTCATATCTTCGCTGCTCGAAGGTCCGGCGGACGTCCGACGAAGATGACCGATAGGGGCGGAGGCGCGTTGATGACACGAAATCGACACACCCAGGTCCTCGTCGCCTCGACCCTGATCAATACAGGTGGTGACGGGCTCTACATCGCGGGAAGCGCTCTGTTCTTCACTAAGGGACTCGGCCTGCCTGTCGCCCAGGTCGGCCTCGCCCTGACCTGCGCGGGACTGCTCGGATTGACCGCCGGGATCCCGATCGGGCGCCTCGCCGATCGCCACAGTCCGCGCGACATCCTGATCCTCATCCAACTCGTCCAGGCCGCAGCGATCGGCTCCTACGTGCTCGTCGGTCGCTCGCTGCCGGCCTTCATCGCGGTCGCGACGGTGGTCATCGCCGGGATGCAGGGCGCTGATGCAGCCAAGGGTGCTCTCGTCGGACAGATCGGGCGCGGCGACCCGGTCACCCTGCGCGCTCTCATGCAATCGGTGAGCAACATCGGGATCTCCGCGGGGACGGTCTGCGCGGGGTTCCTCATCGTCGGCGGGACACACTTTGACTATCAGCTGTTGATGCTCGCTGACGCGGGCTCCTTTCTAGCGGCCGCTGTTCTCCTGGTTGCGCTTCCGCGCGTCTCCGCGGATGGCCCCGCGGCGACCGCGTGGCGAGGTCGCCGGTGGATCGCTCTCAGGGACCGCCCGTACCTGGCGCTGACGACGGCCAACTGTGTCATGTCGCTGCAGTACTTCGTCCTTGCCTTCGCGATGCCGCTGTGGGTAATCGGGCACACGTCAGCGCCACGGTGGCTGATCAGCCCGATGCTGTTGACGAACACTGTCCTGATCGTCGTACTGCAGGTGCGGTTCAGCCGCGGGGCGAAGCGGCCCGAGGGTGCCGGCCGCTCGGCGCGACGTGCCGGGGCGGTGCTCGCCGTCGCCATGATCCTCTACGCCGCTGCCGCGGGACGAGCGGAGACGGCCGCGATCGCCCTCCTGCTCGCGGCCGTTATGGCGCACTCGGTGGGCGAGCTCCTCCAGAGCTCAGGCTCATTCGGAATTTCCTATGGCCTGGCCGCCCGCGACGCGCTGGGCGAGTACCTCGGCGTTTACGGCCTCGGGATGGGAATCTGCCGAGCGGTGGCGCCCGCCATCCTTGCGTTCACCTGTCTGCAGCACGGCACAGTCGGCTGGATCGCCCTGGCCGTCGGATTCGGTATCAGTGGCCTCGCCACGCCGGCTCTCGTTAGGTGGGCCGGCCGTTGCGAGGCTGACACGGAACCGGAGGTCGAACGGGCTGCCGAGTGCGATCTCGGCCTGGCCTCGAGTTGCTAGCGGAAACGAGAGCGCGATGGGTCTCGCGTCACGGCTCGTCTTGAGTCCGCGCGCCTCATCCTCGCTTGGCTCCTAGTGGAAGATGGGTCGAGATTGCGCACATCCTCAACGACGTTTCTCTCGATCGCCACATTGGGGGCGCCCCGGCGAGTGAAGAGCGGCTCCGTGCCCGCTTCGAACGCCACGTACGGGAGCTGTCGCCGGAATGTTGTCCAGCGCGTCCATTTGCGAATTTGCAGGGAGGTGACCGATGACCGACGGAACTGACCCGATCGCGCTGATCGTCGTCGACGCCCAGTGTGGCTTCGAGGCGCCGGTGTGGGGAAGGCGCAACAACCCGTCATGAAGGAGAACATCGCAGCTCTGGTCACGGTCTGGCGAGAGGGTGGCTGGCCAGTGGTCTTCGTCCGTCACGACTCCCGAACTCCCGCCGCCCCGCTGGCTCCGGGTCAGCCGGGAAACGATTTCAAGTCGATTCTCGATGGGAAGCCTGACCTTCTTGTCGCCAAGGAGGTCAACTCCGCCTTTTACGGACAACCTGACCTCCTCGGTTACGAGACGTGGTTCATTCTGGACGCCATCCACACGTTCGATCGCCGGGACCTCGCGGGGGAATGGGTGAGCGCCGACGAGCTGACGCGCGTCACCGCCACCAACCTTCACGGGGAGTTCGCGACCGTTCTTCAGACTGCCGGGGTTGTCGCACGGGTATCCGCAATCGCGCGATGACGACGACTCCCCAGCCGCGGCATGGCAATCAGAGGCCGAGCATCCGCATGATCTCGGGGAGCGGGCGAGCCGGATCGACTAACCCCGCTGTCGTGCACACCGCGGCCCAGCTGGCGCCGCCCGAGGTCAGACCCGACACCTTCGACGGTCTGGGTGAGCTGCCCCTGTTCAATCCGGACGCCGACCTGGAGGGCGCCGAGGTCGATCATCGGGTCGCCCTGCTGCGCCGACAGGTGCCGCTGGCCGACGCGGTCCTCATCTGCACTCCCGAGGACGCCGGGGCCCTCCCGGCTCTCAAGAACCTGTCGAGTGGACAATCGGCGACGGCGGCCTTTACGTCAACCCGGTGATGGCGCGGCGAAACTGGCAGTCAGCCGTGGGACCGTGGTGAATTGGCCCGGCGTGGAGTCGCGATTGGCCTATCAAACTTGCTGGCTTGTGCCGTAGCGTTGGAGAGCATGGGCGAAGTGTGTAAACCCGAACCTCCGAAGCGGCCACTTCGCACGCTTACGCGTTGGGGAGCATGCGACAACTGACGTATATCGGCGCTGACGAGCTGCGCTGGGAAGAGGTGCGAGACGCCCAGCTCACAAGTGACACGGCGTGTGTCGTGAGACCGATGGCGGTCGCGAGCTGCGATCTCGACGGGTTGATTCTGGCCGGCACCTCCGCGTTTCCTCCTCCGTTTGCCATTGGCCACGAGGGTGTCGGAGAAATCGTTGACCTGGGCGACGCGGTCAATGACTTCGGCGTGGGAGATCGGGTCAGCATCCCGTTTCAGATCTCATGCGGCACATGTCCGGCTTGCCTGAGCGGGCGGACGAGCAACTGTCAGAGCGTCCCGCGAGCATCAACCTACGGCTTCGGCCCCCAGGTCAAGGAATGGGGCGGTTTTCTGTCGGACCTGGTGTGCGTCCCCTTCGCCGACCACATGCTCGTGCCCGTCCCAATGCGGGTGCCGTCGGTCATGGCAGCGAGCGCGTCAGACAACATCGTTGATGGTTGGCGTGCCGTTGGACCTTTCCTGCAACGCAACCCCGGGGCCGAGGTTCTTGTCGTCGGCGGCTTCGGACCTGGCTCGATCGGGCTCTACGCCGTCGCTACCGCGATCGCCGAGGGCGCGTCTCGGGTCGTGTCTCTCGATGCGGACGCGCGGCGCAACGGCATCGCGGCGGCACTGGGGGCCCACGTAGTCGCCGCTGAACCCTGGCCGCGCCGTCTCGGGCCGTTCCCCATTACCGTCGACGCCTGCGGCACGCCCGAGGCCCTGTCCTTGGCGATCCGCTCGACCGCGCCCGACGGCAACTGCACGAGTACCGCGATCTACTTTGACAATCGTGGCGAGCTGCCACTGCTCGAGATGTACGAGAAGGTCATCACGTTCAAGACCGGACGGACACACGCCCGTCCACACATCCCGCGCGTCCTCTCGCTGCTCGAGTCCGGCTCCCTCGCAGCAGATGCCGTGACGACGAGAACGGTCGACTGGGCTGACGCGCCGGCTGCCCTCGTCGAGCGCGACTGGGTCAAGCTGGTCATCGAGCGTCCAGCCCTCATCTCGAACTGAGCCACCACGTGCCCATCAACAGAGCCGACTTCGCCTCCTCCCGTCGCCAGGTCAGGTTGCCTGCGGCTGTGCCGTCTGGTCCATGGGAGAGCGTATGCGCGTTCTAGTCATCGGCGGCACGCGGTTCGTCGGCCGTCATCTGACCCACGCGGCACTTGCCCGAGGTCACGATGTTGTGCTCTTCAATCGCGGGCAGACCAATGCAGAGCTGTTTCCTGAGGCCGTCACAGTCCACGGCGACCGTCGTGCGGGCGGTCTCGACCAGCTTTTCGGGGAGTCCTTCGACGCCGTGTTCGACACAGCTGCGTACTACCCCGATGACGTCATCGCGACGGCGGCCATCGCACCCGGGGTCGCCCACTATGCGCTCGTGTCCACCGTGTCTGTGTACCGCGATCCCCTGTCGAGACACGCCGACGAGACGTCGCCACTGTGGGAGATCCAGGAACCCCTGCCAAAGAGCTTCGCAACCCCGGAGGAATACGGAGCGCTCAAGGCTCGTTGCGAGGCGAAGGCGGCCGAGATCTACTCCGGCCGGGCTCTGATCGTTCGCCCCGGTTTGATCATCGGTCCTCACGACTACACCGACAGGCTGACCTCGTGGCTGCGACGTCTGTCAACCCGCGACTCGGTCCTCGGCGGCGAAGCCGATCAGCCCCTTCAGCTGATTGACGTCCGCGACGTGGCCGAGTGGATGATCCAGGCGGCCGAGGCTGGCGTCCGCGGTATCTTCAACGCGGTCGGGCCCGATATCGCAACGAGCTTTGCGGACTTCATCAGCATCGCCGCGTCCGTATGCGGCGCAGATGTACGTGTCGTTTGGGCCGGAGATCGCTTCTTGGGCGACCACGACGTCGCTGTGCCCCTCTGGATCCCGCGAGAGGATCACCCGTTCTTCGAGCTCGCCAATGCGCGCGCTCGTGCAGCCGGCCTCTCGCTGCGTCCGCTCGACACAAGCATCGCTGATGTGAAGGTCTGGAACGACGCGCGGCCCGGTCACAGCGAGCTAACGCTGTCCACAGCGCGAGAGGACGAACTGCTCGGGAAGCTTTCATCGGAGCGCAAGCGCAGGGCGAACCCGGACGTTGAGTGCGGGATCCGTGCCAGCGGCTGACCCGACACTGGCCGGAACGACTCAGACGCACCGTGATCGTCGGCGGTGGGCTTGCCGGCCTTTGCGACTGGCGATAAAGCCAACAACGAAGCTCGCCGCCGCGCGAGCTTGCCGTGCGGGCCGAAGACCGGAACATCACCGTGACGAATCGGAGCCGTCAGGAATCCAGCCGCGATTTGCTCCTGTCGACCATCGGCGAGACTCCCCTTATCCCACCGCGTCGACTCGATTCCGCGCTGCCCGCCGCGATTTGGGCAAAGTTGGAGATGCGCAACCCCGCGGCGAGCGTCAACGACAGGGTCGCCATGGCAATGGTCGCCGCGGCGGAACGCAGCGGCAAATTGCGCCCAGGGGGCACGATCGTCGAAGCCACCGGCGGCAACACGGGAATCGGCCTCGCCATGGTGGCTGCGGTCCGCGGTTATCGCCTGGTGCTCACGATGCCGGAGACCATGTCGACCGAGCGCGTCGCGATCTTGCGCCAGATGGGTGCACGTGTCGAACTGACCGAGGGAATCTTGATGACTGACGCCCGCGACCTTTGCAAGACGCCTCGCGCGGCAACTACCAGACGCCATCACCCTCGACCAATTCTCCAACGCGGCGAATCCAGAGGTGCACCGTCGGACCACAGGTCCGGAGATTTGGCGGGACACGGACGGATCGGTTTGATGCATTCGTCAGTGCCGTCGGAACGGGCGGCACGATCACCGGCGTCGGAGAGACCCTCAGGCGGCACAACCCAGATGTGTTGATCGCCGCCGTCGAGCCGGAGGGCGCACCAGTGCTGTCAGGTGGTCAAGCAGGCGAGCACCGGATCCCAGGAATCGGCGTCGGATTTGTGCCCGCAGTGCTGAACCGCTCGATCATCGACGAAGTCCACGCGATTTCGGACCGGGACGCCTTCGCGACTGCGCGTCGCCTGGCGCGTGATGAGGGCATCATTGCGGGCGCCTCCTCGGGTGCGGCACTACACGCGGCGCTCGTAATCGCCTCGCGCGCCAATATGACGGACAAGACAGTCGTCGTTCTCCTGGCCGACACCGGCGAGCGGTACATCACCACCGAACTGTTTGAGCGGTAACACAGCTCTTGAGGCGGCCCTTCGCGCGAGCGCCGCATAAACGTTCGACCATGATCAACCAACTGTGGGAGCTGGGATGAGCGCAGAGAAGCGCCGAGAAGTTGGTCGGGCCGTCGGCCTATGGCGCTACCCGGTCAAGTCGATGGCGGCGGAGCCCCTCTCGGAGGTGGACGTCTCCTGGTACGGCCTCGTCGGTGATCGCCGCTGGGCATTCATCCGGTCAGGCTTGGAGCGCAGCGGGTTTCCGTGGTTGACGATCAGGGAGGTTCCTGAGATGCGTCACTATCGGCCGCGGTTCGCTGACCCGACCGAGCCAGATAACTCGCGGACGTTGGTCCGGACCCCCACGGGAGCGCTGCTGGACGTTGTCGATCCGGCGCTCTCGGCAGAGCTTGGGGCGGGTGTGCGGGTCATCAAGCAGAACGTCGGGGTGTTTGACACGATGCCGCTCTCACTCATCACGACCCAGACCGTCGCCAGCCTAGAGGCTCTGGTGAGCAAAGAACTCCAGGTTCAACATTTCCGCCCGAACATCGTGGTTGAGGCCAACGACGAGCAGCCATTCCCCGAAGACGCCTGGGTTGGCGGTGTCTTGCGGATAGGCGAGCTGCGAATGCGCGCCGACCAGCGTGATAGGCGCTGCGTCATGGTCAATATCGATCCAACGACTGACGAACGAGATCCACGTGTGCTGCGCGCGATCGCGCGCCAGCGGCAGAACTGCCTCGGTATCTACGGCGCGACCGTCAAGCCGGGACGCATTGCGGTTGGAGACGCTGTCTTCCTTGAGTGTTCCGCGCCCTGAACTCACTCGCCGAGCCGAGCCTACGCAATCACCAGCTTCTCTGGGCCCGGAAGCGCCCACCGCCGACAGGGCGGTCTAGCCGTAGGGCCATGCGTCGACGTCAGTTGGCGTCGACGATGCAGAACCGATTGCCTTCGGGATCGGCGACGATCAGATAGTCGGCATCCGCGGGACGGTCGGGCTCGTGCGGGCGCGTGGCCCCAAGCGCAAGCAGTCGCTCGACGTCGCTAGCTGGGTGTTCGGAATACAGGTCAAGATGAATCCGCGGGCCTTGCTGAACTCGGGATGGCTTGGCGCTCAACGAGATGTTTGGACCGCTGCCTTTGCGCGGCCGCAGGACTGCCCAGTCACCTTCGGGCGGCTCGCGCGGCACGTAGTCCAGTGCCTCAGTCCAGAACTCGAGCTGCCTCGGCAGTCATCGACGCGAAAGACGATCGAGCCAACGCGCATAACAGGCACGTTAGCGCCGGCCGGTCCCTCGCGCGGCTTGGCGCGCACGAGCCCAGGGCGGCGCCCATCTCAAGGAACGAGTACAACAATTCTTTTGTGTTGGTGCGAGCCACGACGCCATCCTTGACCGCTTTCAGTCCTCGATGATCGGCCGCAGTTCGATGACACCGAACCGGGCGATGGGATGTTTGGCAGACACCTCGATGGCTTCCTCGACATTGGCGCACTCGAGGAGATTGAAACCGGAGGCCGGCGCGCTCGTCTCGGTACGTGGACCGCTGTCTACCTCAACTCCGCCCGCGCGCAGCCGGACGCTCAGGGTCGCTTCGACCGGTGCAAGGACATCTCCGAGCAGGCGCACCCCACGCTGCTCCATCTCCGCGACCCAAGCGTGAACCAGGGGTCCGATACTCGCACGCTCCACGGCATTGAACGCGATCGATGGATCGCGGCAAACCAGCATCAGGAATCTCATCGCATCTCCTCGACTCAGTCGTCTGGACCCGCAGCACGCTTGCATGATGAACCGCATCGCCGACTGAGGCGAATCAACGCTGACAGTAGAACGAGCTGCGTGTAGAGGCGGTTGCCGCATCGACGGGACGAGGAGTCCGCACCCACGGTGCTGGCAGCCCGCGTGCGCCGGGCACGCCGGCGTCGTACCCCGAGCCGCGACCGCGATCAGTGCCCGCGTAGCCCGGTAAGCACGATCCGGACTGGCTCGCTGTAGCTCTGAGCGAACGCTTCGGGGGTCGAGCCGATCCGGGCGATGCCGTCGCTGTACTTGCCCAGGTACTCGCCGTTGCCGTCGGCGCGCGGAAGCTCTGGATCGACCGTCGCAGTACCGGAGAAGACGACGATGTCGCCACCATGCCCGTCGCCGCCGAAGTTCAGGGTCACCCGCGGGTTGCTCTGCAGGTTGACGATCCGCGCGCCCGGCATGCTGTACATCAGCACCGACTCATCGCCATCCCACAGAAACCACACGGGGCTCGGAAGCGGCGCCCCCTTGGGCGTCACCGTGGTGAGCCAGACAACCGTCTCCTCCCGCAGGTGACGCGCCGCACGCGCGCCGAAGTCAGAACTCAGATCGATCATGTCGCGAGGATAAGCCCTCAGCGAAACCCGTCCAGCGGTCATCGCAGTCCGGCCGATCGGATCGCGGAGACGGTGGTGTGCGGCGTGCTATTGCTGCGTCGAGCGGGCGCTCGCGAGCCCGGGCGTCGCAGCGCGCGGTGATGGCGGCGAGATGGACATCGCGTGGGGGCAGGCCTTCACGGGGCGTAGACGCTCGCTGACGCAGAAATCATCGCGGGGTGCGTAGTGTTCCCGGTGTCGCGTGAGCGACACCACTCCAGGGGAGAGGCCATGCGCGAAGGACTGATGATGGACGATTACCCGCTGTCGCTGACCGCGGTGGCGGAGCGCGCCGAGCGCTTTCACGCGGACCGGGAGGTCATCTTCCGCCGCCCGGACGGCAGCGTGGGGCGGACTGACTTCGGCGCCTGCGCGCAGCGGGCGCGGCGCCTGGGCACCGCGCTTGCGCAGCTCGGCATCGAGCCCGGCGATCCGGTGGCCACGCTGATGTGGAACCAGCCCGAGCACCTCGAGCTGTACTTCGCCCTGCCGTCGATGGGCGCCGTGCTGCACACCCTCAACCCGCGCCTGCACCCTGACGAGCTCAGCTTCATCGTCCGGGACGCCGAGGACCGGGCGATCGTCGTCGACGAGTCGCTGCTCGACGTGTTCGAGAGCTTCCGTGTCGCGCGCGCCTTCGCGCACGTGATCGTCGTCCGTCGCGACGAGGAGCTACCCGGCGGCGCCCTGGATTACGAGACGCTGATCGCCGACGCGCAGCCGATGACCTGGCCCGAGCCCGACGAGCGGCGCGCTGCGGCCATGTGTTACACCTCGGGCACGACGGGGCGGCCCAAGGGCGTGGTGTACTCGCACCGCTCGCTGGTGCTCCACTCACTCGTTGCGGCCCTCCCCGACGTCCAGAACATCTCGCGCCGCGACACGCTGCTGCCGGTCGTACCGATGTTTCACGCCAACGCCTGGGGGCTACCCTACGCGGCCGCGCTGATCGGCGCCGCGATCGTGCTGCCCGGCCCCCATCTGGACGCCGAGAGTGTGCTCGACCTGCTCGCCTCCGAGCACGTCACGATCACCGCCGGCGTGCCGACGGTGTGGATGGCCGTGCTGCAGGCGCTCAACGCCGAGCCCGACCGCTGGGACCTCAGCGCCCTGAAGGCGCTCGTCGTCGGGGGCTCGGCGGCGCCGCGCAGCATGCTGGAGGGCTTTGACCGCCACGGCCTGACGATCGTCCACGCCTGGGGCATGACCGAGACCTCCCCGCTGGGCAGCGTCTGCCGGCTGCCGATCGACCTCGATCAGGCCGACGAGGATGCGCAGTACACCTACCGCGCCCGCCAGGGCATCGCCTCGCCGTTCGTCGAGATCCGGGCCCGGGCCGACGACGGCGAACTGGTGCCGTGGGACGACGAGGCGATGGGTGAGCTCGAGGTCCGCGGCCCGTGGGTCGCGCGCGCCTACCACCGCGAGCAGGGCGCAGAGAAGTTCAGCGACGACGGCTGGTTCTCCACCGGCGACGTGGTCACGATCGATCCGCACGGGAACCTGAAGATCTGCGATCGCTCCAAGGACCTGGTCAAGTCCGGGGGCGAGTGGATCTCCTCGGTCGACCTCGAGAACCAGATCATGGCTCACCCCGCGGTCGCCGAGGCGGCCGTGATCGCGATCCCCGACGATCGCTGGGGAGAGCGGCCACTGGCCGTCATCGTCACGCGCGACGGCCAGCAGGTGAGTGCGGACGAGCTGCGCGAGCATCTCTCGGGCCAGTACGCCAAGTGGCAGATCCCGGACCGCTTCGAGTTCATCGACGAGATCCCGCGCACGGCCACGGGCAAGTTCAAGAAGACCACCCTGCGCGAGCAGTTCGTCGACGCAAAGGTCTCGTGACCCCTAGCCGAGGCGCTGCTTCTGGACCTTGCCGAGCTCGTTGCGGGGCAACGCGTCCAGGAAGCGGACGGTGCGGGGCCGCTTGTGCGGGGCCAGCTCAGCAGCCACATGGTCAGCGAGCTCGTCGGCGCTGACCTCG
>JALYTU010000744.1 GCA_030854125.1 Actinomycetota bacterium
TGGCTGTCCCGTTCCGTTTGTAGTCGTGGGCACCGTGATTAGCATGTGTGATGACCGGCATCGCCATCAGGAGTAGTTGAAGTTCCTCCGCGTGATCGACCAGGTGACGCCACCGGAAAAAAGAACTGCACCTGATCGTTGACAACTATGCCACCCACAAACATCCGAAAGTACAGCGATGGCTCGCTCGTCATCCCCGGTTTCACGTCCACTTCACCCCGACCAGCAGTTCGTGGATCAACCTCGTCGAGCGCTGGTTCGCAGAGCTCACCACCAAGCTCCTACGTCGCGGCGCTCACCGCTCCGTCCGCGCGCTGAACACCGACATCCGCCAGTGGATCGAGACCTGGAACGAAAACCCCCGCCCCTACGTCTGGACCAAGACCGCCGAGCAGATACTCAACTCCATCAGCCGCTACTGCCAACGAATCAACCAGACAGGACACTAGCCTCGATCTTGCAGTAGCGCTTTTGATGCGAGTGTTTCGTGGCTCGTTGGGCTCAGGCCGTTCGAGCGTGTCGTGGTCGGGCGCGCTGTGCGGGTTGTGGTCGCTCCGGCTGCCCTTCGGGCCGTCGCGGGCTTGGTGGTGGGCACGTCTTGCTCATGGTCTCGTGTCGGAGTGATCTCGGTTTGAGGGGTGCCGCCGGCGTGGTTTAGCCGGGTGGTGCGGGGAGTGCCGCGAGGCGCTCGAAAGCTTTGGTGAGCTCGGTGGCCCAGGGCCAGCGGGCCTGGAGTCGGAGTGTTGCGGTGCGGGCGTGGAAGGTGAGGCGTCCGGCGACGTGGAGGATGCGGTAGCGCAGTCGCTTGGGCTCGCAGCGCGCGAGCTTGCCGGTGAGCAGGAGCCGCTTCATCCAGGCGAGGAGGTCGTGGGCGATCTGGATGATCGCGAGCCAGATGCGGTTGTGCTCGAAGTCTTTGAAGGGCAGGTTGCGCATGCCGGTGTCCTTGTCGTTGCGGATGTGATCCTCGACGTGCGCGCGGGCGCGGTGACGGCGCTCGATCTCGGCGGGCTCGCCAGGCTGGTCGGTGAGGATCGCCTGGAAGCGGTGGCCGTCATGGTCGGTGAAGGCGAGCTGCGCGCCGGGATGCGCGCGCTCGCGGCGAACGATCACCCGCGAGCCCGCCGGCCAGCCCGCCAGGTCCAGTGCCGCGGTGATCTCCGCGACCTGGCCGTTGGTGCGCGGGGTGCCGTCCTGCTCGACCGCGGAACCCCAATCCTCATCGGGGATCTGGAGGACCTGGGTGCGGACCGTCTCGCTCAGTTCGTAGCCGACCGAATAGCGGATCCGGGCCTCCCGGCACCAGTCGAGCAGGTCGTGGCTTTGGCCGGCGCTGTCGGCTCGCAGCAGGATCTCGATGCTTTGAATGTGCCCCTCGGGGACCTGGCTGATCGCGTGTTCAGCGACCTTGATCTGGTCCGCGGCGGTGTTCGCGCCCGCGTTCCCGGGCCGCAGTTCCCCTGCAAGCGCTTCCCCGGTCGGATCGGCGTAGGCGAGCATCGGGTGAAAGCCGTAGCCGCCCTTGAAGTTCCCGGCGGCGCCCTCCTTCTCAGAATGGCTGCCGATCAAAGTGGCGTCCACGTCGATCTCCAAGCTCTCCGGGGCTCCGGTGAGCTCCCACACACGCGCCCGCGCCATGGCGTGAGCGGCCCACAAACGTTCGAGCCCGTCGGGGTCGCTCGCGATCCGGTCGATCACCCGGAACGCCGTCGCGTCCGAGCAGACCGCCCCGAACAACTTGGCCTGGTCGCCGAGCGCCCCGAGATCCGACAGGCAGTCCCCGCCGTCGGCGAGCATTACCGCAAGATCACGAACGACACGCCCCAGATCATGCCCAGAACGCCGGGCCTTCAGGCCACCCAGCTCCCGCGAGAGCGCCCCCGTCAACCCCGACCGGTCGGCGACCCCGACCAGCATCGCGCTCCCGGAATGCGACACCAGCCCGTCTCCGTCCGGTCTGACAACTACCTTCAAATCGCGGCCATCACGACGCACCCGCAAGGTGACCTCCTGAGCTCGAGAACCGGACCTTCAGCAAGCCCAATTCTCCAAGCCCAGCCGGACATCCCCGCGCCCCGGAAACCCCGGGGCGCGGACCGTTAACCCACTACTGCAAGATCCGGGCTAGCGCCACACCTGCCGGACCCAGAAATAAACGGACGGGAGACTCTCGCGCCGCATCCGGTGCGAAAGAGTGGGATACGGTTGCGCGCGGGCCCAGTCGGAGTTCCAAT
>JALYTU010000745.1 GCA_030854125.1 Actinomycetota bacterium
TGACCGAACAAGGCCGCGGGGTGACGTAACCGTCGCGGGACGGTGTCAATCGTGAACAAGGGTCAGGCGCCGCCGCCCGCCGAGGCATCGCTCTCACCGAGCAGCAGCCGGCGCAGCATGTGCATCGTGACCGTGATCGAGCGGTCGCGAACGTCCTGGCGCGAGCCCGGCAGCCGAGCACGGCGGGTCAGCCGGCGCCCGTCGCGGTGGCCGACCGACACGCACACCGTGCCCACCGGCTTGTCCTCGGTGCCGCCGTCGGGCCCGGCGATCCCGGTGATCCCAACCCCGAGACTGGCCCCGAAGCGCTCCGCGATGCCGGTGGCGAGCGCCTGCGCGACCTCGGTCGAGACTGCTCCGGTGCGCGTGATCAGCGCCGGGTCGACCCCGGCGAGGTCGACCTTGGCCCAATCTGAGTACACGACGGCTCCGCCGAGCACGTAGGCCGAGGATCCGGCGCGGTCGGTGAGCCGGTAGGCCAGGCCGCCCGCGGTGCACGACTCGGCGGTGGCGATCGTCTCCCCGGCGAGCAGGCCGGCGAGCTGCTCGTCGATCGTCGAGCCGTCCAGGGAGAACAGGGTGTCGCTGTGACGCTCGGCAATGAAGGCCGCGAACGCGTCATAGGCGGCCTGCGCCGGAGGCTCAAAGCGAGTGGCGATCTCGATCTCCCCGCGGCGCAGGCAGGTGGTGATCTCCAGCGGCGTGAGGTCGAGGCCCTGCTCGGCCGCCACGCGCAACGAGCCCGCGATCTCGGACTCGGGGATCCCGAACAGGCGCACGATCTCGCGGCGGTACTCGGTCGCGCCCGAGATCGCGGCCGCAAACGCCTCGGTTGCCCGCGCGGTCGTCCACATCGGCTGAAGCTCGCCCGGCGGCCCCGGCAGCACCACCACGGTCGGTCCGTGGCCGTCGGCGGAGGTCACGACGAGTCCCGGCGCGGTCCCGACCGGCTCGAGGATCGTGGCGCCGTCGGGGACGACGGCCTGCTTGCGGTTGGACTCGCGGACGAGTTCGGCGTCGATCCCCGGCCAGCGCTTCATCAGCGGCTCGAGGATCTTCGCGATGCGCCCCTCCAGCGCCGCGTCGAGCCGCATCTCGCGCCCGCAGAAACGTCCGACGATCTCGGCGGTGAGATCGTCGGCGGTGGGCCCGAGACCGCCGCTGGTGACGATCAGGGACAGTCCGGCTTCCCGCATCGAGACCATCGCCGACAACAGGTCCTCGGGACGGTCACCGACGATCTGGATCGTCGCCGGGTCGACGCCGACCTCGGTCAGGCGCTCGGACAGCCACGGGCCGTTGCGATCGAAGATGATCCCGGTCAGGACCTCGGTGCCGGTGATCAGGATGCCCGCCCGCAGCGGCGCTCCCGAGCTCATGCGCATGTGGGCTGCTTGGCGGCCGGCAGCACCTTGACCGACCCGGGAAGCAGCTCGTAACCGATCGCCCCCGCCGAGGCGGGGACTGCGATCGTCTTGCCGTTGACCTTCATGGTCACGGCATTGTTACCCAGCGTCAGCAGCAGCTTGGGTGCCGTCTTGACCGGGATGGGCTGCCCGCTGGCGTAGGTCAGGCCGGGAATCAGCTTGCGCCCGGTGCCGTTGACCAGGCAGACGTTGACCGGGCCGGTGGCGACGAGCTGCAGGCGCACCGTGCGCGCAGCGACCGTCCGGGGGGGGCCGGCGCGATGGCGGCGGTGGGTGCGGTGCGCCGGCGGGGTGGCGGCCGGATGGGTGGCCGGTGGCGGGTTTGAGCCACCGGTCAGCTTGCCGACCGCGAACAGGACCACGACGACGATGATCAGGACCGCGCCGATGATCAGCCACGGCGGCAGCACGCGGCCGCGGGACACCCGATCGCGATCGCGTCCCGGGGGCGCGATCGGTCTCATCTCGTGATCGGAGGGCCGCTCGTACTGCTGGCGGAAGTCGTCGATCAGCTGGCGGGTATCGAGCCCGAGGTAGCCACCGTAGGTGCGCAGGAAGCTCTTGACGTAGACCTCGCCCGGAAGCAGATCCCATTCCTCGTTCTCGATCGCGCGCAGGTATTTGGCGCGGATCTTGGTCCGCATCTCGACCTCGTTGATGTCGATCTTGGCGCGCATTCGCGCCTCCCGTAGCCGGGCGCCGATGTCAGCCATCGCCAGACAAGGCTATCGTCGCCGCGCTTGCGCAAACCGGCGGCAACCCGCGCCCGGCCGGCGCTGGCGCGCGACTACGGCTGGTCCGGGAC
>JALYTU010000746.1:0-313 GCA_030854125.1 Actinomycetota bacterium
CGAGCACGACGTCGGGCTGGCGCTGATGTACACACCCCACCCGAGCCTCGTCCCGATCGAGATGGCCTCGGGGGGCATGCTGACGGTCACCAACAGCTTCGAGAACAAGACGCCCGCCGCGATGGCCGAGATCTCCTCCAACCTGATCACCGCCGAACCCTCGATCGAGAGTGTCGCCGCCGGTTTGCGGGAGGCGGCGGCGGGGAGCTCGGACTTCGCGCGGCGAGTGCGCGGCAGCCGCGTGAACTGGGCCGGCAGCTGGGAGGAAGCGCTGCACGACGAATTACTCGATCGCGTGCTGTCGGCACTCGGG
>JALYTU010000746.1:323-2227 GCA_030854125.1 Actinomycetota bacterium
TCTCGCCGAACGTGGCCGCCCAGATGCGCGACATGCTCCGCGGCGTCTATGCAGATGGGGGCACGGCCTTAGGGCCTATCCCGGTTGGGTGGCGGCGAGTTCGGCAAGGTGAGCTTTCTTGAACGCGATCAGGCCGCTGGCGAGTTGGAGTAGCGCGAGGTGGTTCTCGTCTTTCTTTGACCAGCGGATCAGGATCCCGCGGTTGCGGTTCAGCCACGAATGGCACGCCTCAACGACCCAGCGGCGAGCGCGCCACTCGGGGACCAGCTTCTTCTCAGTGATCTCTTCCCCGCGCGAGCGGATATGCCCGGTCAGCCGATACTCGGCGATCAGCTCGCGGACTTCACGGTTGTCATACGCCCGATCCAGACACAGCCCCTGTGGGCGTTTGCGCTTCGGCTTGGGCCGCTTGATCGGGATCGAGTCGAGAGTGCCTTTCAGCAGCTTGTGATCGTTGCGGTTCGCGCCCGCGTGATCGAGCCCGACCGGGACCCCTGCGGCGTCCGTGAGGACCGAGCGCTTCGCCCCCTTTTCGCTCTGTCCGTTGGGTTCGGACCGGTTTTCGGGCCGCCCAAAGGCGCCTTGCTCATCGCACCATCAGCGGCCAGGAACGACCAATCGATCCCGACCCGCTCGTCGTACTCCAACAGCCCCTGTCGCCAGAGCTCGTGAAACACGCCGGCCTGCTCCCACTCCTGAAAACGCCGATGCGCCGAGGAGCAGGAGCACACCCCGGTCGCGTTCAGCGCGTTCCACTGCATCCCGGTGCGCAACACCAACAAGATCGCGTCCATCGCATCACGATCGGGCACCCGCGGAGCGCAACACCCCAACGGATGAAACGGCAGACCGGGCAGCAACGGCTCGATCCGTTCCCACAACCAATCCGGCAACCGCCAACCATCATCCCGGCTCACCAAGTAGCCCATCGCCAACCCCCTGACCGCGTCGCACATCGACCACGACACGCGGCCGCTCATAGCTTCAACACTGGTCTACATAACCCTCCCGGGATAGGCCCTAAGCCTGAAGATGGACCTTCTGGAGATATCGACCGATCACGTCGACCCCTCGTCCGTAGTCGCCGCACCCACCCCATCCGCAGTAGCCCGCAACGCCCTGCAGGTGCGGGGCCTCACCCAAGCCGGATCGGAATGGCAAGCGGCAGAGGCTCGCCTCTGCTCGTCGTCCCTCCATCGCCGCGAACTGCGATATTGGTTAGCCCGTCGAGAGGAAGCAGGGCATGTCGAGTCGCGATGTGGCTGACGCGCCGCGTCGCCGTTGGGCGGTTCGGGCGCTGGTCGGCATGGCGGTCCTCCTCGCAGTTCTGGCGCTCACGCTGTCCTACCTGGGCCGTGCCGTCCTGCGCCCGGGACCGTTCGTCGATCGGGCCGTCGCGACGCTGCGTGACCCAGCGGTCCGCGATGACGTCGCGGACCGTCTGACCGACGCGATCACTCAGTCCGGCGGCGGCGACCTGCTCTCGGTGCGGCCTGTAGTGCGGTCCGTAGCCGGCGCGGTCGTAGGCAGTCGGGCATTTGCGGCACTGTTTCGCAGCGCGATCCTTCACGTCCACGGCGAGGTGGTGGAGCGGCCCGGCGACAAGGTCGTCATCAGGCTCGCTGATGTCGGGGTGCTGTTTGAGGGGGTGCTTCAGCGTTTCGCGCCAGACGCCGCGCGGGCGATCGGGGCGGAGCGGGTGTCGAGGCTGCAAGCGTTCCGCCCAGGTAGTGGCTTGCTGGACGTGGTGCGTATCGCCAGGCGCGTCTACTCGGCTGCGTGGGTGCTGGGCGCGCTGGCGCTCATAGCCGCGGCGGGCGCACTGTTAATCTCGCCCCGCCGGCGGCGCACAGCCCAGCGGTTCGGGTTCGGATTGGTGCTGGGCGGGTTGGCGGTCGTCGTTG
>JALYTU010000747.1 GCA_030854125.1 Actinomycetota bacterium
GCCTCGCTCCGGCGAGGCCGGCCGGGCCGGAGCCCCGCTACTCGACGGGCAGCCCGAAGGCCAGGCAGACGATCATCGAGAGCTCGCTCAGCGCGTCCCGGCGCTCCCGCAGTTCCGCGGCGAGGTCCACGACGCCGTTGACGAGCAGGAGCGCGGCGAGCCGGATCGTCGGCTCCGGAAGAGTCGACCCGAGCCGCAGCGCCACGGCGACGAGGAGGTCAGCGATCTGCCGGTGCTGCTCGCCGTAGGCGGCCGCCAGCGGCGACTCCGGCCGCGCCTCCGCCCGGATGGCGGCGATCAGGCGCGGGTCGGCTCCCCGGTAGCTGACGAGCGCCCGGATGACGGCGCGGACGGTTTCCAGGGCGCTTCGGTCACCTGCCGCCGCCGCGGTATCGAGCGCGAACCGGAGATACTCGGCCCCGAACTCGCGGAACACCTCGACGAAGCATGCCTCCTTGTCAGCGAAGTGCTCATAGAACACGCGCTTGGCCAGCCCGGCCGCGGACGTGATGCTCGCGACGCTGGTCCCGGCCACGCCGTGCTCGGCCGCCCGGGCCGCCGCGGCATCGAGCAGGTCACGTCGCTGACGGCGGAACCGCTCCGCATAGGGGACGTTGCCCCACGCGCGCCGGGACGCCGCCGGGATCGGCTCGGGAAACTCGGGCGGGGACGGATAGCCCGGGACGGGGCGGTGCGCCATCTCCGCGAGTATAACGACGCGTTCCGCGCGGCCGGCGTCTTGACGGCCGGGACGGCGCCTCGTTAGTGTTCGATTTAGGAACGGTACGGTTCCCCTTATCGCGGAGAGTGG
The DNA here is from genome assembly GCA_030854125.1 of Actinomycetota bacterium. GTDB lineage: Bacteria > Actinomycetota > Thermoleophilia > Solirubrobacterales > Solirubrobacteraceae > Palsa-465. The sequence goes on from JALYTU010000747.1 coordinate 812, forward strand.
GCATGACCGAGTCCTACGGCGGCAAGATCCAGGAGACGCAGATCGAGCGGTACCGGTCGACGCGCGGCATCAACTACGACTCGGTCCCCTGGAAGCTGTGGGAGAAGTCCAAGAAGCTGTTCTGGGACCCGGCCGACCTCGACTTCGCGCAGGACGCCGTCGACTGGCAGGAGATGCCGGAGGCGTCCCGGACGATTGTCGCGATGGCGGCGCGCGGGTTCATGGTCGGCGAGGAAGCCGTGACCCTCGACATCATCCCGCTGCTGCGCTGCATGTCCGACCTGGGCCGCCTTGAGGACACGATGTACCTGTCGATGTTCGCGATGGAGGAGGCCAAGCACACCGACATGTTCCGCCGGTGGTTCGATGCCGTCGGCCTGGACCCGGCCTCGCTGGATGACCTGGTGCGCGCCCAGAACGAGGCGATGCAGAGCAACGGCAACGGCCGGCCGGGAATCTTCGACGGCGTGCTCACGCGGGTCATGCGGCGCCTGGACACCGATCAGTCACCCGAGGCGATCCTGGACGCGACCCTGGTCTACAACCAACTCGTCGAGGGCGTCGCGGCGATCAACGGGTACCGGCGCTGGGACGAGACGTTCAAGAAGATCGGCAAGCTCCCCGGTCTCGAGGCGGGAATCAAGCTCACCCAGCGCGACGAGCGCCGGCACATCGCCTACGGCACCTACCTGGGCCGCCAGATCCTCGCGGAGCATCCTGAGCTGTGGGAGTTCGTCGAGCGCCGCTGGGAGCGGCTCACCGGCGGCTTCGTCGGCGCGTACGGCGGCGCAGCGCAGCAGCGGGGCGACAGCGCCGACTTCGACCCCGTCGCGCTCAAGGCGCTGATCGACCGCCGACTGGAGGCGCTCCGGGTCGCGGTCACGATGCGCCCGGAAGACGTCGAGCACGCCGATCCCGAGTCCTTCGTGCCCGAGGAACTCGCCGCCATCGTCTAGCGGGACCTGGCCCGGGTGGCCAGGGAGCGGGCCACGATCCCCGCCAGTGCGGGCCGGCCGGCTTATTATTGAACGATCGTTCGCGTATGGCCAGCGTCATGCCGCGCCCGCGAGAGTTCGAGCCCGATGAGGTCCTGGACTCCGCGATGCGCCAGTTCTGGGAGCGGGGCTACCGGGCCACCTCAGTCGACGACCTGGTCCGGGCGGCCGTAGGCCAGGTAGCCGCGGCCCGCGACGCGTCCGATGACCGAGGAGATGTTGACCACGGCACCCGCCGGCCCGCCGGTCTCATCGGCCGTCCCGGCGCCGGTGGCGAGCAGGTACGGGACCGCGGCCTGGGTCAGGCTGTGCGCGATCGCATCGCGCCGCCGACGTTGCTGACGACGATGTCCGGCCGGCCGAAGGCGTCCGCCGCGGCGGCGGCCAGCCCGGCCGCGGCGTCGAGATCACTCAGGT
>JALYTU010000748.1 GCA_030854125.1 Actinomycetota bacterium
CCGCGTCGCTGAGCAGAGAGTTGCTCCCCAGAGGCCGCACGCCCGCCGGGGTCGCCGCGCTCCACGGCGCCGCGCTCCACAGGTAGTCAGAGCTCGACAAGGTCCGGCCGGGGAGCAGCGGAGCCTGTCAAGCCCGATGAGACGCTTCGCGTTCGAATTTAGTGAGCGGCGGCCTCCTTGTTGGCCGGTTTGTTGATCCACGCGGCGATCGGCAGTTCGGGTGGGACGGGCGGCTTGCGAACGAACCGTTCCGGGTTGCGCGCGTAGGCGGCGTCGAGCACGCGGGCGCGAGCGGCGTGCAGGCCGGGCGCCTGGGCGTGGTGCACGGCGGTCGGGGTCATCAGGCCGATCCCGGAGTGGCGATGCTCGCCGTTGTACCAGCGGAAGAACTGGCGGCAGTGATCGCGGGCGTGCTCGATGTCGTGGAACCGGGCGGGGAACGCGGGCCGGTATTTCAGCGTCTTGAAGCCCGCCTCGGAGTAGGGGTTGTCCGTGGAGGTGTAGGGACGACTGTGCGTTTTGGTGATACCGAGATCAGCCAAGAGGAAAGCTAGTGGCTTGGAGCGCATCGGTCCGCCGCGATCGGCGTGCAACGTCAGGATCTTCGGCGTGATTTGTTGCTGCTCGGCGGCCTGCTCGATCAGCCCGACGGCGAGCTGCCCGGTCTCGCGGTACTGGACCGTCCAGGCGACGACGTACCGGCTGAATACGTCCAAGACGACGTACAGGTAGAACCACGTCCACTTCGCCGGGCCTTTGAGCTTTGACACGTCCCAGGACCACAGCTCGTTCGGTGCCTCGGCGAGCAGCTCGGGCTTGGCATATGCCGGGTGGGTGAGCTGATCGCGCCGGTCACGGACCCCACCGTGCTTGGCAGCGAGGAGCCGGTACATCGTGCGCGTCGAGCACAGGTAGGTGTCCTCGTCCAGCAGCGTCGCATAGGTCTCTTCCGGGGAGACGTCAACGAACCGTTCGGAGTGCAGCACCCCGAGCACAGCCTCGCGCTCGGGCGGTGTGAGCGCCCGCTCAGGCGCCGGCCGCGGCTTCGGTGTCCTGGTGGGCTCGGGCGGTCGGCGACGGCGGTAGACGGTCGCTGGTGAAGCGCCCAGCGCCCGGCACGCCGGCCGGGTCCCGATCAACGGAGTCAGTTCCTCGACGGTCTGCTCGATCATCGCTCGGTGCTCCTGCTCGCGCTGTCGGTACCGAGCATCTCCTCCAGCAGCGCTGAGACGTTTCCCTGAATCTCAACGACTCGCTTCATCTTCAAAAGCTCCACCTCCGCCCGCTCAGCACGCCTGGTCAGCTCAACGATCTGCCGGTCACGGCCGTCGACCGGCTTACGGCCACGCGGCTTGCCGAGCTCCCGAAGCGCACCGTCCTTGACCTGCTTACGCCAGTACGTCAGATGCGACGTGTACAAGCCCTCGCGGCGCAGCAGCTCGCCGATCTCACCCGTCCTGGTGCACGCGTCCGCCTGCTCCAAGATCCCGAGCTTGTACTTCGCCGTGAACTTCCGACGCTTGGCCTGCACCACCAGCTCAGGGTCAGGCACCCCCGCCCCGGTCCCGGGGCCGTGACCCCCCGCCGGCGCGACGCGCCCGCCAGCCCCAAATCCAAGCTCGGCTACGCCTCCCTGATCTTCGCGGCTGGCAGCAGCATCACCCGCTGCCCTGACTCCATTCATGCTCGTCTCCAACATCCCAACAGTCTCCGTTCCCGCCCTCAAGGTTCATAGATTCCTCGATGGTGAGCGTCTCACCGGACGTTGACAGAGAGGGGTTGGCGGGGCTGGCCGCGTCGGCGGCCGAAAGCAGCAGGCTCATCGCCCCGTTCGGGTAGCTGGCCGTGTCGATGCTCTGGTTCATCGTCTGCGGCGTCGGGCATTGCGTCCAGCTCGACTGGTTGGCCGCTGCCATGGGTCCCTGGATTGATTGGCCGTCAACGATCGCGCGCATCCCACATACGCCTGAGTCGTCGGTGGCTTGGAAACTGATCGGCCACTGCCCACGTACCCACCGCGAACTCTGATACCAGAGGTTGTCGGAGCCGAGCCCCTGCACGCTCGGAGGCGTGTTGTCTTGGCCCGTCAGCTCGATCCCCTTGACGTCAAGCAGCTGCTGCTTGCCATTGAGTCCGCATCCGTTCTTGGCGATGCAAGACACCTGAAAGCCGAAGTAGCGGCTGTTGTTGAGGTCGTTGCGGTTGATCCCGAGGCCGTAGTCC
>JALYTU010000749.1 GCA_030854125.1 Actinomycetota bacterium
TCCTGCGTCCGCACCGTCCGCAGCGGACCAGCCCTTGCAGCAGCGCGTTCCCCTCGCGCGCGGCGCCGCCGCCCTCCCCGCGTGGCGTCACGTTAGATCGCAGCCGCTGGCGGGTCGCGAGGTACTCATCCCAGCTGACATAGCCGGGATGGTGATCGGGCAGGCAGACAGACCACTCCTCGATCGGGACATCGACCCGGCCGACACGCACCTGACCGTGCTCGTCGACGCGCTTGACCTGCCGCTGACGTCCATACACGAACGCGCCGGCGTACCCGGGGTTGGTCAGGAAGTCGTGCACCATGCCGTAGCTCGCGCGCGCCCATCGGATCCGGCGTTGCCCGATCGTGCGGCGCGGCAACTGCTGTCCTTCAGTGTTCAGCTCGAGCACGACCTGCCTGGCGGAGCCGAGCTGACGCCACAGGCAGAACACCCGCTCGATCGCGTGCCGGACCTGCTCATCCGCACATAACACGATCCGGTCATCGTCGTCGCGATCCAACCCGACCGGCAACGCCAGACGCAGCTCACCGCGCTTGGCCTTGTTGCGCAGCCCGCCGACCAGGCGAGCGCGGATGAAGTGCAGCTCGGCCTCCGACATGGTGCCCTTGAGCCCGAGCAGCAGCCTGTCGTTGAAATCGGCCGGCGAGTACACACCGTCGCTGTCCGCGATCAGGGTGCCGGTCAGCGCGCACAGATCAAGCAGCCGATGCCAGTCCGCCGAGCACCGCGCCAGCCGCGACGTCTCCAGCGCGAGGATCAGCCCCACATGACCCAGCCCGACCTCCGCGACGAGCTCCTTAAACCCCAACCGGCCGTCGCTGCTCGCGCCCGACCGGCCGGTGTCCTCATCAACGACCGCAACCGACCCGGCGGGCCACCCCAGCTCGAGCGCCCGCTCGCGCAACGCGTACTGCCGCGCCGCCGACTCGACGTTGCGCTGCACCTGCCCAACGGAGGATTGGCGCACGTACACGACGGCGCGCCGCCGCCGATGCTGCTCGGTGATCTTCCCAAGCTCACTCATCACGCGCCGCCTCCACCAGCCGCGCGACCAGCCGCGCCAGCCGGACCGCGATCTCCTGCTGACTGGCCAGCGGCAAGGTCTCCCACACCGCCGCCGGCACGACCATCTCGCCCGTCACCAGCGCCAACTGACCGGACATCGCCACCTCCGTTTCCGCTGGAGGCTTGACCCCGACCCGGACAACGCTCCAGCAGCCCCGCCAGCCGCTCACCCCACAACCGCCACGCCTCCGGCGACGCGACCGTCCCCAGCCGCGGCTCAACCGCTCCCCGCCGCGGCAAGTCCGTCCACCGCGCCGGGATCGTCCCCGTACTGCCGTCCACCAGCCGGCAGATCAGCGCCGTCTCACCATCCTCCGTCCGCCACCCGAGCACCTCAAGCTCGACACCACGCAGATCACCCGGCGCGGCCACCAGGCATACCCGCTCCGGCAAAACATCCACAACGTGAGTAGTGCGACACAACGTCGCTCGGCATCACGAAAACACATTCGCGGCCGTACACCTCCAGCGACAACCCGTACTCGGAGTCGAACTTCAAGACCCTGAAGTACCGGCCCGAGTTCCCCGCCCGGTTTGACGACATCGAGCACGCCCGTGCTCACTGCCGGGTGTTCGTCGACTGGTACAACCACGCCCATCGTCATTCCGGGATCGGACTGATGACCCCAGCCGCCTTCCACCACGGCCAGGCGCAGCAGCTCTACGACCAGCGAGCTGTCGTCCTCGCCGAGGCGTATGCCCGCAACCCGGAGCGGTTCGTCCGCAAACCCCCGGCGCCGCCTGAGCTGCCGACCGCCGCTTGGATCAACAAGCCGAAGGAGGTCCCCGCCGCTCACTAAATTCGAACGCGAAGCGTCTCACCGGGCTTGACAGGCTCCGCTGCTCTCGCTCCCCGATCGCGGCATCTCCTTCATCGGACTCTCCAGGTCCGCGAAAGATGAGCGCCAGAGTGGCCGGAGCTACCCGCTGATACGGCCGATCACCCCCCGACGACAAGCAGCGGCTCTTCGACGGATTCGAACGGCTGAGCGAACGCTCGCGCTACCGGCGCTTCCCTGTCGCCGCACCCTCGTCTGTCCAGACGGAGCTGCGCTACCTCACCGGGTCGACCACCACGACCACGAGGCCTCAACGCGATCGAGCGACCCGACAGCGAGTGATGCAACCCGGCGCTCAGCGGTCCCCCACGCTGTC
>JALYTU010000123.1 GCA_030854125.1 Actinomycetota bacterium
GGCGCGCCTGGCGGCGACGATCACCGCCGCCTTCACCGAGACGTTCCTGAGCCCGGGTGACAACGAGGAGGCTGTGGCGGCTCGCTTCGAGGCGCTCGCCCAGCAACTCACCCCGGTGTTCGAGCCTGTGCTGGTGGCGGGCTTTACCGCCCAGCTGCGCGACAGCGTCGGGCGCGGGATGCTCGGGCGGGCCCAACTGGAGGCGGGTGACGCGACCGGGGCGCAGGACGTTGCGGTGGCCTTTGCGGACCTCGTCGGCTTCACCCGGCTCGCCGGGCAGGTCGAGCTGCGTGAGCTGGGTAGCGTGGCCGGGCGCCTGGCCGGGTTGGCAGCCTCGGTGGCCTCGCCTCCGGTGCGCCTGATCAAGACGATCGGGGACGCGGCGATGTTCGTCAGTCCCGATCCCGCGGCCCTGATTACGGTCGCGCTGGCCTTCGTGGACGCTGTCGCTGAGGCCGGATTGCCGAGCCTGCGCGCGGGGATCGCGCTCGGACCAGCCGTCGTCCGGGCGGGGGACTACTTCGGAAACTCGGTCAACCTGGCCAGCCGGGTGACCGGGGTGGCCCGCCCCGGAAGCGTGCTCTGCACCCAGGAGGTGCGCGACGCCGCGCCGGACGCATTTCTGTGGTCGGCGGCGGGGCGCCATCGCGTCAAGGGAGTCTCGAACGCGGTCAGCCTGCACCGGGCCCACGCGCTGACGCCGGCCGACCCGCCAGTACCTGCCTCACACGCGAGCGGCGACTCGTCAGAGCACGAGCCGCCGCGCGACGGGGCTAGGAGACGCCGTGAAGGTCGATCACGAAAACGAGAGCCGAGTTAGCCGGGATTCCCGGCTGAGCGCTGTTCTTGTACGCCAGGCTGGCGGGCACGATCAGCTCGCGCCGTCCTCCGACCTTCATCCCCGGGATGCCCTGCTGCCAGCCCGGGATGACCCCGCTGAGCGGGAACGCGGCCGTCGTGCCCCGCTTCCAGGACGAGTCGAACTCCTTGCCGCCCTTGTAGAGGACGCCGACGTAGTTGACGGTCACCGTCGAGGTTGCGGCGGCGGCCGGTCCGGTGCCCTTGATCAGGTCCTTGACCACGAGCTTGCTCGGCGCCGGGCCCGACGGCGGGACGACCTTAGGCTTGGTCTTCAGGGCCGCGGGAAGCGGCGTGGTGCTCGTGCTGGTCGAGCTCGTGGTGGGTGTGGTGGCGCTCGCGCTGGCTGAGGTGACGGCGGCCTGGGTCTGGCCCTGCGAGGGCGCCGTGAGCACCCCAGCGGCCGTCGAGCCGCTGGAGCCACAGGCCGACACCGCCATAGCCACGGCGACGAGCGCGCCGGTGAGTGTGAGTGATTTACGCATGGAGGTGCCCGAGGGTAGCGAGCCGGCTCAGCCGGCGATCCGCTCGAGCACGTCGGCGTCAACGTCAAAGTTGGCGTGCACCGCGCCGACATCGTCGAACTCCTCGAGCGTGTCGATCAGCTTCATCAACCGCATCGCGTCGGACTCCTGCACCGGCACCCGCGACTTCGGGCGCTGGGTGACATCGGCCGATTCGATCTCCACGCCGGCGGTCTGAAGCGCTTCGCGCACTGCGCCGAGGTCGGCTGGCTCGGTGATGATCTCGAACACGTCCTCGTCGGGCGCGATGTCCTGTGCGCCAGCATCGATCGCAGCGATCAGATCGTCCTCGTCATAGCGCGAGGCGTCGACGAGGATCACGCCGCGCTTGTCGAACAGGTAGGAGACCGAGCCCGGCTCGCCGAGGTTGCCGCCGTGCTTGGACAGGGCGTGGCGGACGTCGGCACCGGTGCGGTTGCGGTTTTCGGTGACCGCCTCGATCAGCAGCGCGACCCCGCCCGGCCCGTAACCCTCGTAGAGCACGTTCTCCAGCGCGTCGGCGTCGACGCCCTCGCCGGTGCCCTTGGCGATCGCGCGCTCGATGTTGTCCTTGGGCATCGAGGCGTCGCGGGCCTTCTGAATGGCCAACGCGAGCGCCGGATTGCCGATCGGGTCTCCCCCGCCCTCACGCGCGGCGACCGTCACGGCCCGCGCCAGCTTGGTGAAATGCTGGCCGCGACGCTGGTCGACGATCGCCTTCTTGTGCTTGATCGATGCCCATTTCGAATGACCTGACATGGCTTGGACTATAGGACCGGCCCGAGGGCGTATGGGTGATCGCGGTACCAGGCGATCGTGTGCGCAAGGCCCTGCTCGAGGCCGACGCGAGGCTCCCAGCCGGTCTGCTCGCGCAGCTTGGAGGCATCGACCCATTGGCGGTCGATCTCACCGGCGGGCACGCCTTGGCCGCGGATGTCGGGGCTGACCCCCGTCCCGGCCAGACGGCAGATCAGGGCCACCACGTCACCCACCCGGTGAGGCGAGCCGCCTCCGGCGTTGTAGGCTTCTCCTCCGCCCCCGCCGGCCAGCAGACGGCGCCAGATCGCCAGGTAGGCCTGGGCGGCATCCTCGACGTAGAGGAAGTCACGCTCGGGGGATCCGTCGGAACGGATAACCGGCGAGCGGCGCTCCAGCGCGGCCCCGATCGTCTCAGGGATCAACCGCTGGCGGTTGGTGTCACCACCGCCGTAGAGGTTGGCAAAGCGCGTCACCGCGGCCGGCAGGCCGTAGGTGTGGAAGTAGGAGCGGGTCAGCAGGTCGGCCGCCGCCTTGGACACGTCATAGGGAAAGGTCGGCGTGAGCGCCTGGCTCTCGGTGTAGGGCAGCTGCAGCTGGCGCCCGTAGGCCTTGTCCGAGGAGGCGACGATCACGCTGGCGCACGCGTGGCGGCGGCAGGCCTCCAGCAGCAACCAGGTCCCGCGGATGTTGGTCTCGAAGGTGGACAGCGGCGAGCGATGCGCGGTGCCGACCTGGGTCTGGGCGGCGAGGTGAAACACGCTGTCGACGTCGTACTCGCCGATCGCCCGTTCGACCAGACCGTCGGCGACGATGTCCCCGTGCACGGTGTCGACCTGGTCAACCAGGCCCAGCAGGGCCAACGTCGACTGAGCCACGTCGTCGCGACGGATCGTCACCACCCGAACCCCGGCCTGCAGCAGCGCCTTGGTCAGCCAGGCCCCGAGCAGCCCGTAGGCGCCGGTGACCAGCGCGGTGCGGCCCTTCAGTTCCACAGTTTCCACGGCGCGCCTCCGGTTGCCCACAGATCATTGAGTACGACAGCGTCCTTGTACGTGTCCATGCACTCCCAGTAGCCCTCGTGCCGGTAGGCGCGCAGCGCGCCGCCCGCGGCCAGGCGCTCCAGCGGCTCGCGCTCGAGCACCGAGTCGGCCTGCAGCACATCGAAGAGCTTTGCCGTGCAGCAGAAGAAGCCGCCGTTGATCCAGTGTTCGCTACGGGGCTTCTCGGTGAATCCGCGCACCCGGCCGTCCTCGCCGAGCTGCGCGACCCCGAACTGCAGCTCGGGCTGCACCACGGTCATGGTTGCGGTCGCGCCACTGCCGGCGTGATCGGCCAGCAGCGCCGGGAGGTCGACGTCGGCGACACCGTCGGCATAGGTCAGGCAGAAGTCCTCACCGCCGAGCGCGCCCCGGGCGTGATGCACCCTGCCGCCGGTCGGAGTGTCGACACCGGTGTCCAGACAGGCGATGTCCACGCCCTGCGGCCAGTCGGAGGCGGTCACGAAGTGCTCGATCTGCTCGCCCCGGTAGCCGGTCAGCAGCAGGAAGCGGTCAAAGCCCTGGGCGAGATAGATCTGGATCACGTGCCACAGGATCGGCCGCCCCCCGATCTCCACCATCGGCTTGGGGATCGAGCCGGTGCGCTCCTGCAGCCGGGTGCCCCGCCCGCCGCAGAGTATGGCCACGCGTGGTCTCACGGCGCCGGATTATCAGGCATGATCGGACGCGATGACCGAACCCCTCGATCCCGCGATCTTCAAGGCCTATGACATCCGCGGCCTGTACGGCGAGCAACTCGACGCCGCCGGCGCTCATGCGATCGGCCGCTCCTTTGCCCGGGTGATCTCCCGCCTGGCCGGTAAGCCGGCCAGTGAGCTGTCGCTGGGCCTGGGCCGGGACATGCGGCTGTCGGCACCGGAGATGGCCGGCGCCTACCGGGACGGAATGGTCGCCGAGGGGGCGACCGTGCTCGACGCCGGGCAGGTCGGGACCGAGATGCTGTATTTCCTGGTCGGTTCCCGGGAGCTGGACGGTGGCCTGATGTGCACCGCCTCGCACAATCCCAAGGCCTACACCGGGGCCAAGCTCGTCGGTCGTGGGGCCCTGGCCCTGTCGGGTGACTCGGGCATCGGCGACGTGCGCGACACGATCGCCAACGGTCTCGGCGAGGCGCCCGGAGGCGGGTCGGCGAGCGATGTCGAGATCGCGGCCGAGTTTCGTACCGCAGCGCTCCGGTTCATCGATCCGGCGCTGATCAAGCCGCTGAAGATCGTCGTGGACGGGGGCAACGGCATGGCCGGCCCGATGGTCGGTCCGATCCTCGAGGACCTCGGGCTCGATCTCGCCACCGCGTACTGGACGCCGGACGGCAACTTGCCTGATCACGAGCCCAACCCGCTGCTGCCCGAGAACCGCGAGTTCATCATGCGCGAGGTCGTGGCTCAGGGCGCGGCCCTCGGGATCGCCTGGGACGGCGACGCCGACCGCTGCTTCTTCATCGATGACACCGGCGCCTTTCTGGACGGTGACTTCCTCACCGCGCTGCTCGCCGAGGCGATCCTGGGCAAGAATCCGAGCGAGACGATCCTCTATGACGTGCGCGCCAGCCGGGCGGTGCCCGACACGGTCGCCGCGGCCGGCGGCACGGCGCTGATCAACCGAGTCGGCCACGCGTTCTTCAAGGCTCGGATGCGCAGCGAGGGCGGCATCTTCGGCGGCGAGGTCTCCGGTCACTACTACTTCCGGGACTTCTACTGCGCGGACTCGGGCACGCTGCCCGCGCTGCTGCTGCTCGAGCTCGTCTCGGTCAAGGACGCCACCCTCTCCTCGCTGGTCGATCGCTACCGCACCAAGTACTTCATCTCCGGCGAGATCAACAGCGAGGTGTCCGACCCGCAGGCCAAGCTCGAGGAGCTGGCCGAGCGCTACGCCGACGCAACGCAGAGCCGCCTCGACGGGGTCTCGATCGACTATCCGGATTGGCACTTCAACGTCCGTTCCTCCAACACCGAGCCGCTGCTGCGGCTCTGTCTGGAATCCCTGCGTTCGCGCGAGGACATGGAGGCCAAGCGTGACGAGGTACTGAGTGTGATCCGCGCGTGACGCCGGCCGGGGAGGCCGCCGCAGGCCCCGAGCTGCTGGCAGCCAGCGCCGCGGCCGGAATCCACCGGATCGCCCTCCCCACCCCGTTCGCGGTCGGGCGGGTCAACTGCTACCTGCTCGAAGGTCGACCGCTGACGCTGGTCGACACCGGTCCCAACTCAGGCAAGAGCCTGGACGCGCTCGAGGTGGCGCTCGCCGCCCTCGGCCACGCGATCGAGGACCTCGAACTGATCGTCATCACCCACCAGCACATGGATCATCTCGGCCTCACCGAGGTGCTCGTGCGCCGGTCAGGAGCCGAGGTCGCAGCCCTGGACCTGCTCGCCGGATACCTGGAGCGCTTCAGCGCCGGGGTCAAGGCCGATGACGCCTTCTCGATGGACATCATGCGCCGCCACGGCGTTCCGAACGACCTCGCCACCGCGCTGGCGACCGTCGGTGCGGCGTTCCGCGCCTTCGGCTCCAGCGCGCGGGTCACGCGGCCGCTCGGCGACGGGGACGAGCTGGTACTCGGCGACCGTCGCCTGCAGGTGATGCACCGGCCCGGCCACAGCCCCTCGGACACCCTGTTCTGGGACGCCGACCGCGGAATCCTGCTGGGCGGCGACCATCTGCTGCCCCACATCTCGTCCAATCCGCTGATCAGCCGCCCGTTGGACGAACCCGGCACCGGCGAGCGCCCGCGGGCGCTGATCGCCTACATCGCGTCGATGCGGCTCACCCGTGAGCTGCCGATCACGGTCGTGCTGCCGGGTCACGGCGATCCCTTCGGCGACCACACCGGTCTCATCGACGAGCGGCTGCGGATGCACGGGCGCCGCGCCGACAAGCTGCTGGGCATGCTCGCGCAGGGTCCGTTGACCGCCTTTGAGCTCGCCCAGCGCATGTGGGGCAACATCGCCGTCACGCAGGCCTATCTGACCCTCTCCGAGGTCCTCGGCCACATGGATCTGCTCGTCGCCGACGAACGGGCCACGGAGATCGTGGACGACGGCGTCAGCCGCTTCGTGCCGACCCAACCGCCCGTTGCCAGGGGGGAACCCGCGCCGGGTTAGGTAGTTTCCACGGATCCGCTTGGGAGGGCTCTGAGCCGATGTGAAGCTGGACATGTCCAGACGCCGCCCGCAACGCGCCCCCGCGCGTCCGCAGCGCGTGCCCGTACCGCTGAGCTATGAGCAGCCCGGACTGCTCAGACGCGTTCCCGCGATCCTCTACACCGCTGATGCCGGCGAGTCCGGCGCCTGGCACTACGTCAGCCCCCAGATCGAGTGGATCCTCGGCTTCAGCCCCGAGGAGTGGTGTGCTGACCCGCGCATGTGGGCCGACCGTCTGCACCCCGACGACCGGGCGCGGGTGATCACCGCCGAGGCCGGGACCCTCCGGGGCGCCCCGTCCACCGGGGCCGCCGAATATCGACTGATGCACCGCGACGGCAGCATCGTGTGGGTGCGCGACGACGCCCTGCTCGTCGAGGACGAGGATGGTCAGACCCGCTGGCACGGGGTCATGTCCGATATCACCGAGCAGAGACACGCCGCCGACGAACTCGAGCGCCGGGCCGCACAGCAGGCTGCCGTGGCGCGCCTGGGCGAACACGCGCTGCAGGGCGCCAGCACCTCGGACCTGATGGCCGAGGCCGTACGCGCCGCCGCGCAGCTGCTCGAGCTCGAGATCGCCGCCGTGATCGAGCTGCTGCCCAGCGGCGACGCCTTTCTGTTCCGCTCCACGCTCGGCGTGCCGGACCCGACCGGCGTCAAGGTCCCCGCCGACCACGGCTCCCAGGCCGGCTACACGATCCTCACCAAAGGGCCGGTGGTCGTGAGTGATTGGGAGACCGAGGCGCGCTTTAGCCGCTCGCCGATCCTGGCTGAGCTCGGCACCCGCAGCGGCCTGACCGTGGTGATCGAGGGCCGCCGCGCCCCGTTCGGCGTGCTGGGGCTGCACTCCCTGTCGGTACGCGACTTCCGTCTCGAGGACATCAACTTCGCCCAGGCGATGGCCAACGTGCTCGGCGATGCCTTCGAGCGCCAGCTCACCGACGATG
>JALYTU010000124.1 GCA_030854125.1 Actinomycetota bacterium
GCGAGCAGCTTGGACACCGCGTGGCTGGCCACGCTCATGATCGTCCAGCCCTGTCCAATCGTCGCCGCGCCCGTGGCGGCGGGTCGCTGGGCGTTGACGATCAGGCCCGGGGGGGCGATCACCTCGAGCGCGTTGAGGATCCCGTGGTTCCAGGGAATCCCTGCGGCCAGGGTGGGGGCGGTGCCCCCGAAGATCGAGCCCACCAGCGCGCCCTCGGTGCAGTTGATGTAGCTGCCGGCCTGCGCAGACGAGTCCCGCATGTCGAACCTCAGCACGTCGCCGTCCTTCTCGAGGCGGATGTCGGTCCGATACACCCGGTTCTCAAAGCCGTCGTGGTCGAGGAAGCCGCGGGTGTGGAACACCCCGTCGGGCAGCTCTCGCAGCCGTTGACGCACGCGCCGCTCCGAGTAGCGGATCAGCTCCTCCATCACCGTCTTGACCACATCCGGGCCGTAGCGGCCGATCAGCTCGGCCAGACGGTCACGGGCCACCGCGTTGGAGGCGATGAAACCCCGGAGATCGAGGCCAACCATCTGCGGCTGGCGGGTCATGTTGAGGATCAGCCGCCAGACGTCGCGCCGCAAACGCCCGGCCTCGATCAGCTTCATCGGGGGCATCATCAGCCCCTCCTGATACTTCTCGCGCGCGCGGGCCGAGATCGAGCCCACGCTCATTCCGCCCATGTCAACCTGATGGGCGGCCACGCCGGCCCAGGCGATCAGCTCCTCGCCGTGAAACAGCGGGGCCACTAGCGACACGTCAGGATGATGCACCGCGCCGTAGAACGGATCGTTGACCACGAACATGTCCCCGTCGGCGATCTCCTCACCCGGAAACGCCTCCATCACATGGCGCAGGATCACCGGCATCGCGCCCGAGTGAAAGACCACCTGCCGGCCCATCGAGGCGATCCGGCCGTCGGCGGTGTAGAGCGCGTTGTTGAAATCACTCGCGGCGGTCACGATTGGCGAGACGGACACGTCCTTGAGCGCGATCGCCTGCTCCTCGTTGATCGACTCGAGCTTGTGCGAGACGATTTCGAAGGTCACCGGATCAAGCGAGAGCGGTTGCTCGAGCTGCGCCCAATCGGCCGGGCTCGGTCCCAGTACGTAGTCTGACGTGACGATCGCGCTCATCAGGTCCCCGTGATCGCGATTCCGAGCAGATCGTCCACCTGGGCTCGCTGGCCCGAGCACACCACCAACGTCGTGGTCGCGTACTCGATCACCGCCGGCCCCTCCAGCGCGTCCCGGGGGCGCAGCTCCTCACCCGCGAACACCGCGGTGGGAAGCAAGGCGCCGGCCACCGGGTCATACACGGGCCGAGACGCCCGCCGGGCTCGCTCGAGGCTGCCGGCCTCGGGACCCAGGCGGGCCAGCGTGGGTCTGCGGAGACGCCCGTGGGCGGTCACCACGAACGTCACGAGCTCGAAACCGGCCGCCTCGGGCACGGCCGTATCGCCGTAGCGGCGAGCGTAGATGCCGAGAAAGTCCGTGACCAGCGCCGGCGGCGAGCCCCGGTAGGGAACCGACAGGGCCTTGGTCTGGCGGACAAAGCGCACCTCTACCGAGCGTTCCAGCTCCCGGCGCTCAGGTGGCACGCGCTGGGCCTCAAGCGCCCGCAGCGCCCGGTCCTCCAATCCATCGAAGATCGACTCGATCTCCTCGGCATCGAGGTCGTGGCCCAGCCGCTCGCGGCCGACGCGCATCGGGGCGGCGAGCTCGATGATCAGCGACACGTCAGAGGAGGCCGCGCCAAGGGCTGAGTGAACCGACTGGCTCGCCGGCACCAGCACCTTGTCCACCACCTCCAGCGCGAACGCCGGCGCGTGGGCGGGGCCGGCTCCGCCGAACGCGTAGAGCACGAACTCACGGGGATCGTGGCCGCGCTCCAGTGTGACCATCCGCAGCAGGTCTGCCATCCGGCCGTCCACGATCCGCTTGATCCCCGCCGCGGCCTCCTGCACTGGAACACCGAGGGGCTCGGCCACGTGCCTGGCCACGGCACGATGCGCTGCGTCGACGTCGAGCGGGAGCCGTCCGCCGAGGAAGTTGCCGGGATCGAGGATGCCCAGTAGGAGGTCGGCGTCGGTCACCGTGGGATGCGTTCCGCCGTGGCCGTAACACGCGGGTCCCGGATCGGCCCCGGCGCTCGCCGGCCCCACCCGAAGGTAGCCACCTGCCTCGACCCGGGCGATCGAACCTCCGCCGGCGCCGATCGCGGTGACGTCGATCATCGGCAGCAGCAGGTGGTACTTACCCATTTCGGTGTCAATTCGCTGCAACGGCTCGCCCTCCACGATCAGGCCCACGTCGGTAGAGGTCCCGCCCATGTCGAAGGTGATCACGTTGCGGTGGCCCAGCGCCTGGCCCAGATACTGCGAGGCTCTGACCCCGCCGGACGGGCCGGAGAGCAGCAGCCGCACCGGCGCGCGGCGCGCCTGCGCCGCTGTCATCACGCTGCCGCTGGAGTCGAGGAGGTGCAGGTTGGTCTCGCCCAGACGCTCCGCCAGGGCCTCGCAGTAGCTCGCGATCATCGGGCCCAGGTACGCGTTGACCAGGGTGGTGGCCGTACGCTCGTATTCGCCCAGCCGCGGCACCAGCTCGCTCGAGACTGACACATAGACCTCGGGCAGCTCGCTGCGGAGGATCTCCGCGGTACGGCGCTCGTGGTCGGGATTCTTGAACGACCACAGCAGGCACACGGCCACCGCTTCGGCGCCGTTCTCCCGGATCGCCCTCGCCGCGGCGCGCACATCCTCCTCCCGGAGCTCGCCGATCACCGCACCGCGATAGTCGATTCGCTCGCGCACCCCGAACACCAGCGAGCGTGGCGCCAGCGGCTCGGGCACCTGGCGCAGCGAGTAGTCGGTCAGCTCGTTGGAGGACAGCCCGGCCGTCATTCCCATCTGGCGCTGCATGAAGATCGTGTCCTCGAACCCCCGCGTGGTCAGCAGCGCCGTCTTGGCTCCGCGGCGCTCGATGTAGGCGTTGGTCGCCGCGGTCGTCCCGTGGGCGATGCGCGACACGTTCCTCAAGAAGTCGTCCAGGTCCTCGCTCCCCGCCGCCTCCCGCAGATTGGTCAGCAGTCCCTCCAGCAGCGCCCCCGGAGTGGTCGGCGTCTTGAAGCTCTCGAGTGTCCCGTCGAGCGCCACCATGACGGTATCGGTGAACGTGCCCCCGATGTCGATCCCGACCACGGTGCCTGCCCGGGTGTCTGCGGCGCCAGCACTCTCAGGGGCCCCGGAGCGCCCGCGGTTCTCGCCTTCGCTTGCAAAGCTCACCAAGTCCGGTCATCTTTTCAACACTGCATCAAATGTCAAGTCCTCCCTCATACGACGCGATCGTGATCGGCGCCGGCCACAACGGGCTCGTGACTGCCGCCTATTTGGCTCGGGCCGGGTGGAGCGTGCTCGTGCTCGAGCAGTCCGAGCGTCCGGGGGGAGCGGTGCAGAGCGGCGAGCTGACGCGACCGGGATTCGTCCACGATCTGTTCGCCACCAACCTCAACCTGTTCCTCGGCTCGCCGGTGGCGGCTGAGCTCGGTGCCGATCTCGAGCGCCACGGACTGGACTATGCCGCGTGTGATCAGCCGTTTGCCAACGTGTTCCCCGACGGGAGCGCGCTGCGCGTCCACCAGGGTCTGGAGCCGACGTTGGCCGAGCTGGAGCGCCACCACGGCGGGGATGCCGCCGGCTGGCGCGAGCTCGACTCGCTCTACGAGACCCTCAGCCCGGCGTTGTTCGCGCTCTACGGCTCGCGCCTCACCAGTCGCGATCTGGCCGCGCTGGCCATCGAGCAGCTTCCCCGGCTCGGGCGCACCGGGGCCCGGGAGCTCGGCCGGTTACTGCTCAGCTCGACCCGGGAGCTTGCCGAGACCTACATGGCCTCCCCGGAGGCGCAGGCGCTGCTCGCTTGCTGGGGCCTGCACCTGGACTTCGGACCGGACGTCTCGGGCGGGGCGATGTTCCCGTTCCTGGAGGCGTTCACCGACATGCGCACCGGTATCGCTGTCGCCCGCGGCGGCGCCTCGTGCCTGATCGACGCGCTGGTCTCAGTCGGCGCCGACCACGGCGCCGAGCTGCGCACCGGCACGGAGGTGGTGCGCGTGACTACCCGCGCGGGCCGGGCTGTGGGCGTCGAGCTGGCCGATGGGGAGCACATCCACGCGCGCCAAGCGGTGATCGCCGGCGTCGGCCCGCGACTGCTCTACGGACGCTTGCTCGCAGGCGCCGACGTACCCCCGGGCATCACCCGGGCGGCGGCGCGTTACCGGCAGGGGCCGGGAACGCTGATGGTCCACCTGGCCATGTCCGAGCTTCCGTCCTGGTCGGCGGGGTCCGACCTGCGCGGCTTTGCCTACGTCCACATCGCCCCGTACCTCGACGATCTCGCCGCCAATTACGCCCAGGCTTGCGCTGGGCTGCTCCCCGCCGACCCGATGCTGGTCGTCGGCCAGACCTCCGCGGTCGACCCCACGCGCGCCGCCGGAGGCCATGTCCTGTGGGTGCAGGTGCGGGCCCTGCCGAACCAGATCGCCGGTGACGCGCGGGGGGAGATCGATGCGCGTGATTGGGCCCAGGCAGCGGAGCCCTATGCCGACCGCGTACTCACCACGCTCGAGCGCTACGCCCCCGGTATCACCAGCCTGGTGCTTGACCGGACCGTGCTCACCCCGGCCGACCTCGAGCGCCACAACCCGAACCTGATCGGAGGCGACTCGATCGCCGGCAGCATGCACATGCGCCAGAACTTCCTGTTTCGCCCGTTTCCCGAGGTGGCCGACTACGAGACCGGCATTGCGGGCCTGCTGATGGTCGGCGCCGCGACGTGGCCGGGAGCCGGGGTCAACGCCATCTCGGGCTACAACGTAGCGCGCAAGCTGCTGGCGCCTGCGCCGGGATGGGCGCCGGGCGCGAGGCAGGCCTGGGGGCTTGCGCGCAATGCCGGTGGGGCACTGGGCTCTGTCGCGGTTCAGCGGCTGCGCCGGCGCAAGAGCCCGGTGGCCTGAGCCAGGCGGCCGAGGCCGGCCAGGATCCGCTGCGCGACGATCCGCCCCGAGGCGGCGTTCAGCCCCGGGCCCGGGTAGGTCGAGGCGCCGCACTCATACAGACGCTCGACCGGGGTGAGATGGGCGCCGAACCCGGGCAGCGGGCGCCACAGATAGGACTGCCCGAGCTCACAGTCACCGGCGTAGATGTCACCGCGCACCAGGTTCGGGTTGCGGCGCTCGAGCTCGAGAGGCGAGAGCGCGACGGCTTTCCCGAGCGCCTGCGGCCAGTTCTCCACGTGCGGCTCCAAGCAGGCGAGAACCCGTTTGGTGTAAGCGGCCTCAAGCTCCGGGGTCCAGCTACCCTCCCCGGTCTCGATCTCTCCGGCGCTGTCGCCCGTCGGGGCGTAGGGGACCTGCTGCAGCTGGATCCACAGGATCGCCGCGCCTTCGGGCGCTCGCGCGGGATCAACGACGGTCGGCTGACCCACCACCACGGTCGGCACGGCCGGGAGCAGCCCGGCGGCGGCCTGGGCGCAGGCGAGGGCGACGCTCTCAATCCCGTCACTCAGGTGGACGATCGGCACACGGTTCAGTCGCTGATCGCGCCAGCGCAGCGGCTCGCGCAGGGCGACGTGGAGCTGCATGCCGGCGCGCGGGCTGTAGCGGAAGCGCTGTGCCTCCCGCGTCGCAGCCACGGGTGCGTCATGCGCGGAGAGAAGGTGACCGTAGAGCTGGGTCGGCGTGGTGTTGGCGATCACGGCCCTTCGGGCCAGGATCTCCCGCCCACCGGCCACCACCCCCGTGGCCGCACCCCCCCGGGTGAGGATCCGCTCCACTGCCACCCCGGTGCTCACCTGCCCACCGTGCTGCGCGATCAGGCGCTCGAACGCGCGCACGAAGTTGCCCGCGCCGCCGCTGACCACCGGCAGCCCGACCGCGTGCAACGAGCCGGCGATGGCCAGAACCTGAAACCCGCTGCCGGCCCCATCGGGCGGGATCCCGGTGTGCAGCGACCAGGGCGCATAGAGGTCGGCAATTGCCCGGCCCTCAAACCGCGTCAAGAACCAGGCGCGCGCCGAGGAGAGCACGTCGGAAACGAACCGCAGCCCGTCCCGCCGCCCCAGCGAACGGCCCAGTCGCAGCGCCAGCTTGGCCGCCGCCCCCGAGTACAGCTCTGCGCCCAGCAGCTGCCCCACGGTCTCGATCGTCGCGCCGAAGCCCTCCAGCTCGGCCAGGTAGGCGGCCCGGTCCTGGGGCTCAAAGCTCTCCGTGGTCCTGACCGGATCGCGGTAGGCGATCCCGAGGCTGCCGTCGCGGCGCACGTTCGCCGTGGTCTCCTCGGGCGTCTCGCAGTAGTGAAGGCCGTGGGCCTCGAGCTCGGGGCCCAGCTCGGCGTAGGCGGCCGAGAGCTTGAACAGCGGGTGCCAGGAGGAGAACGTGTCGTGCACGAACCCAGGCTCGGTCAGCTCCTCGCTGGCGACCGCCCCGCCGGCGACCGGGTTGCGCTCCAGCACCTCCACCGACAGCCCCGCGCGGGCCAGGTATGCCGCGGCCACGAGCCCGTTGTGGCCGGAACCGATCACGATGACGTCGCGGATCTCAGGCACGCAGCATCCTTGCTGCAAGCCTCGCAAAGATTTGATCAAATGGCAAGGGAGGGGGACTACCGCTCCCGAGCGCGAAGCCCCTCATCGCAGCCTGAGGCGCGGGATCACCGCCAGCGCGCACAGCCACAGCGCAGCCACGACCCCGAAGCCGATGCGACCGTGGCCCGGCAGCCCGAAGGTGAGCCCGACCAACGGCGCCCCGCACACGATCGTCAGCACCGGATAGGTGTTCATCGCCCCCACCGCTGCCCCGGCGGCGCGGGGGTACGCCCGCGTGGCGCCCGCCATCGTGGCCCCAAACGGGATTCCTGCGGCCAGCCCGACCGCCGCCGCGCCCACCACGTCGAGGCTGACCTCGGCGGACAGCGACAGCAGCGCCACCCCGGAGGCCCCGAGCAGGAAACTGCCCGCCATCATCCGGGGCGCCAGCTCAGGTGAGACGCGGACCAGCGCCCCTCCGGCGGGCCGCCCGACGATTCCCATGATCAGGATCAGCGATCCGATCGCTCCCGCCTCGATGCGTCCCAGGCCGTCCGCGCGCTCCAGCAGCGTCACCACCCAGTTGCCCAGGATCACGCTGAAGCCGAACGAAACCGCGGCGATCGCGCCGAGCCGCGCCAGCACCGGGTCGCGCATCAGCGCGATCA
>JALYTU010000750.1 GCA_030854125.1 Actinomycetota bacterium
GTCCAGCGCAACGGCGGGCACGCCGGCCGCGCGCAACGCGTCGAGCTCTCCAGGCTCCCCGCCGGCGCGGAGGGCACCCTCGGAGCCGAGAAGTGTGCGGCCAAACCGCCCCTCCCACTCCAGCCAGCCCTGACGCGCCCGCACGGCGAGTTCGATCAACTCTCTGCTGGCGTGCAGGTGGCGAAACTGGCGAGTGCGCCCGGCCGACTGTCCTTGCCCGGGCTCAGAACGGTCAAAGCAAACTACATCGACACCGCGGTCGCGCAGGCTCGCGGCAGCCGCCAGACCAATCACCCCGCCCCCGACGACGCACACGTCGCTGGAGGAGATGCTCACCATCAGACGCCCAGATACCGACGGGCAATGGCGCGGTACGCTCCCAACATGCCCTACCGGTGTGGACGGGCTCGCATGCTCATGCCCGCATTCTTGCAGCCTCTGATTAACGCTCTAGCCTGGATCGATCGCCGGGTGGTAACGGTCGGTCAGAGCTGTTGCGTGGCGCGATCGCAAGACCTCCTGCGTGGCGGCCGGGCCCCCGAAGGAGCTTCACATCCCCCGGCCAAGCCGGACTCGTGCGGCTCCCCACGTCGACCCGCCGCTGACTGACGGTCACCCTCGTGTCAGCGGAGCTCATGTGGAAGGACGCGACTGAGCAAGCCCGGTTGGTGCGCGCAGGCGAGGTCTCGGCCGTCGAGCTAGTGGAGGCGGCGATCGCCCGCCTCGAGGGCGCCCCCGAGCTCAACGTTCTCGTTCACGCTGACTTCGAGGCCGCCCGAGACGCGGCGGCGGGGGCTCTCGCGGACGGGCCCCTGACCGGAGTCCCGTTTCTGCTCAAGGACCTCGGCGAGCCACAGGCCGGGCTGCCCGAGCGGATGGGCTCCCGCGCGCTCCGTGATCACGTCGCCGCCGACACGGCGTGGAGCGTCCAGCGATACCTCGACGCCGGTCTGATCATCTGCGGACGCACCAACACTCCAGAGTTCGGAAACCACTGCGCCACCGAGCCGTCGCTGTTCGGACCGACCCTGAACCCGTGGAACCCCGAGCGCTCGCCCGGCGGCTCGAGCGGGGGCTCGGCCGCCGCTGTCGCCGCGGGACTCGTGGCGGCGGCATCAGGCGGGGACGGCACCGGCTCGATCCGGATGCCCTCCTCGTGCTGCGGCCTGGTTGGTCTCAAGCCGCGCCGCGGACGAAGCTCGTTCGCTCCGTCCGCCGGGCAGTTGCTCGACGGCCTCGTGAACAAGCACGCCCTGACCCGGACCGTGCGCGACAGCGCACTGCTGCTCGATATCCTCGCCGGGACCGCAGTCGGAGATCCATACGCGGCGCCGCCGCCCCTACGCCCATTCCTCGCCGAGATAGGCGCCGATCCAGGTTCCGTGCGGATCATGCACGCCTCCGCGCCCCCATTCCCGGGGGCGGTCGACCCGCGCGTCCAAGCCGTCGCCGACCGTTGCGCGCAGAGTCTGGAGGAGCTCGGTCACTACGTCGAGCCGGACGCGCCGAGGTTCGACGCTGAGGTCGTGCGTCGGTCGATCTCGGTCATCCACGCGGTCGACAACGCCGTGACCTTCACCTGGCTATGTCGCGAGTTGGGCCGGGATCCCACGCCCGACGAGCTCGATCCGGTCACCTGGGACATGCTGCGCGAGGGCCTCGCCCTGTCCGCGGTGGACCATGCGTCGGCGATCGACGACCTGCACGCGCAGTCGCGCCAGGCCGCGGCCGCGTTCGAGGGCGCCGACGTTCTGCTGTGCCCGACGCTGAACGTGCTCCCGCCGGCGCCCGGCTCGTTGTCGGCCTCGCGCGGCAGCGTCGACGCATTTTTCGACACCGAGTTCGCCGCGACCGGCTGGACGCCGGTCGCCAATGCCTGCGGCTGGGCGGCTATCTCGCTCCCCATTGGCGAGGTCGCCGGGCTCCCCGTCGGCGTGCAGCTGCTCGCCCCCGACGAGGCGATCCTCTTCCGTCTCGCCTCCCAGCTTGAGCTCGCGTTCCCATGGGCGCAGCGCCGCCCGTCCGCGTATGCCTGATGCCCACCGCCTGCCCAGGCTGGTCGCGTAGCCACAGGACGTAAGCCCTGTGGGACGGACTCGAACCGATGTTGTTACACGTGCAGGCGGCCCGGGACGCGGCACCGGGTTCGCCAGGCGCTCCGCTTCGAAACGCGTCCAGACGGTCTCGGGTATGGCGTCACGTGGGAACCG
>JALYTU010000125.1 GCA_030854125.1 Actinomycetota bacterium
ACGACTCGGGCGCCGTCAGTGGCCCGGACCGCGTCCGGGGCATCGACCACGCCATCGGCGCGCAGGGCATCGACCCAGTCCAGCTCGGATTCGATCTCGGCGACGGTGCGGTAGTCCGGGCGGTGGACCCGCAACGCAAACCGCGAGCCGGTGGCGGGATCATCGACGCGGTAGGTGTGGTTCTCGGAGACGTTGCAAAGCGTCGCCGTCAGGTTCACGTCGAGATCAAACCGGCGCAGCGCTGACACCGCCAGCTCGTGGGTGTGGTCCGACTCCTGATTCATGTCCGATCAGTGCTCACGCCCGGCAACCGTACCGAGGACGCGACGGACCTCGTCACGGGCCAGGACGATATCCGACGTCTCCCCGGCGAGGTAGAGACGCCCGGCGGCCCCGATCATCGAAACGTGCACCAGCGTGAGCGCGGGCGCCACTCGCTCCGCCGCGTTGGCGGCCGCGGCGGCAAACAGGGCGGGGGTCATCTCGGCCACCAGGAGCGTCTGGTCGGGCAGCAGCATCGACGCCTCCCGACTGCGATTGAGAATCACCGCGTGGCGATCAGTGACGCTCTCGATCACGTCCATATAGGTGACCCGCGGCCGCAGGGCATCCTCGGCACGGACGCCGAGCCCGTTCAGGATCGCCTGGCCCGCCCGCTCGACGTCGCCGGGATCGGCGGCGTGGACTTCGAGCACGCCGAACTGGCGCTCGACATAGTGGATCCCCGGCTCGACCTCAGGCACCGCCTTGAGCGCGAGGTCGATCACCCGCTCGATCGCCAGCGCGGGGGCAACCTCGACGATCAGCGCATGCTCCCCCTCGATCGGCGGGTACCCCCGAGCGCGGGTGGGCGTCCCGAGATAAGCGGCGAACTGCCGGCCGAGGTCGGGGATCGAGAGGTAGACCCGGAGCTCGACCGGCGTTTCGGGGCGGCCGGACACCGGACCGGCCTAGGCCTGAGTGGTGAAGTGCTTGTCGAGCTCGGCGTGGGGCCGGGGAATCACATGCGCCGAGATCAGCTCGCCCACAGTCGACACCGTTTCCGCCCCAGCCTCGGTCGCGGCCTTGACCGCGCCGACATCGCCGCGGACCACGACCGCGACCAGCCCGTCTCCGACCTCCTGGCGGGAGACGATCGTCACGTTGGCCGCTTTGACCATCGCGTCGGCCCCGGCGAGCGCGGCCACGTAGCCCTTCGTCTCGATCATTCCGAGCGCTTCACTCATGTCGTATCTCCTTGCTTTTGACCGGCTTGGGTTTGAAGATCCGTAGCTGACCCCTGCGACAGAACCTCAGAGGCCTCGTCCAGAGATCCGATGATCAACGCGTCGATCGGTGGGTGATCAGGCGCAAACCATCCCGAGGCGACTGAGCCGCTGGCGACCAGGACGCGTTCGCCCAGTCCGCTTCCCAGGATGTCGAAGGCGATCAACCGCGCACCGTCGTCGCCTTGCACCTCCAGGAACGCGCCGGGCGGAAGCGCCTCGAGACGCCGCGTCGCCCAGACCGATCCAGTAACCGTTGCCTTCAGCATTTGCGCTCCCTTTCTATCTCGACGCCGAGTGCGCGGGCGCGATCACGAGCCAGCGGCGTCAGCACCGCGCCGCGGGCCAGCACGAGTCGCGCCCCCTCCGCCGCCGCGTCACGCACGGCGCGCTCGGTAATCGCTCCTTTCACGACCCTGACCGTTGCAACCTGGGGTTGACCCGGGACGTTGGCATCCGCTCCTGCGGAAGAAGTGGACCGGCGCAGCGCGAAGCGTAGGCGGCCGGTCTGAATCGCCGCCAGGTCGCGGGGATTCGACACCCGGGAGACCAGCCCGCGGACGAAGCGCTCGAGGTCCTCGTTGGTATCGATAGTCACCGCCTCGACCCGACCCGGCGAGCCGTGGTCACCGATGACCTGGGCCGCGACCGCGGCGCGGTCGCCGATGACCTCACCGGGCGAAGCGGGACTTCTCCAGGTCGATGGACGGAACACCGCGGCGACCGGCGGGGCAGGAACCTGGGCAACGATCGCGGCGTCGTCGCGCCGGTCATTGGTCGCGCTAGCGTCGGGGCGGGCGCCGGCGCCGTTGCGGTTGTGGGCGCCGGGATGATCGGCGCCGCCGTTAGCGCGCTGGGGTGCCGGCGAGTCGCCGAGGACCCCGTGCGTCAGTTCGCGCATGACCTCCCGGACCACCTCGCGCATCGCCTCGCTGGGATCCGGGGCCGTCATCTAGAGCGCCTCAAGCGCTGCGGTCGCCGCGTCGGCCGCCGTACGCACATCGGCCTCGGTACCGCTCAGGTAAACCCGTCCGGTGGCACCGATCATGCGGTAATCGACGACCTTGATCTGGGCGGCCTTCTCAGCCTCGTTGACGGCCAGGATCGCGTAGGAGGCGGGCTGCATCTCGAGCACGAACAGCGACTCTCCGGCGAGGGCCATCGAGCCCAGCTTGTTGCGGTTGATCAGGAAGGCGTGCTGGTGGTCAAGCCGCGAGATCAGCTTGGCCGCCAGGATCGTCGGCGAGACCGCGTCTGACGCGACCGCGCCAAGCGCGTCGAGCACCGCCTGGCTGGCCGACTGGACCGCCGACGTCGAGCGCGAGTGAAACTCGAGGTAGCCAAACTGGCGCTCGACCACCAGGATGCCGGCCTGGG
Organism: Actinomycetota bacterium; assembly: GCA_030854125.1. Taxonomy (GTDB): domain Bacteria; phylum Actinomycetota; class Thermoleophilia; order Solirubrobacterales; family Solirubrobacteraceae; genus Palsa-465. The sequence goes on from JALYTU010000125.1 coordinate 2,643, forward strand.
CCTCGGTGTGCTTGAGCGCGATGTCGGTGAGCGGCTCGATGTCGAGCCCAGGGGCAACCTCGATCACGCCCGCCGCCATGCGCGTGCGGGGGAGCCGGCCCCGCACCCAGGTTCCGAGGTAGCACATCGTCTGCGGCTGGAGCTGATCGATGAAGATCGATGATCTGAGCTCGGCCATGGCTAGCCCCGCACCAGCTCGCGCAGCTCGTCGAGGACCAGCCGGCGCAGCTCCTCGCGCGAGAGCGAGGGCGGTGCTGAACCGCCACCGCCCTCACCGCCGAGGCTGCCGCTCGGTGGCTCTGCGCGGGCGGCGGGCATCGCCGCTGCCGTCGCTGACCATGGCTCGAGCCCGGAGAAGTCGCCGAACGGCTCGGCGGGGTCGGCCGCGTAGGCGACCTGCGTCCACTGCACGAGGTCGCGCGGCTGCAGGTTCTCGGTCAGCGAAGAGCGGCCGAAGAAGCCGGTGCCGATCGTCATCGCCAGCGGGAGGTGGGTGTCCAAGCCGGCCGCGCCGGTACTGCCGGGAGCGTTGACCGTCACGCGCAGGACGCGCAGCGCGGAGCCGTAGGCGAGGATCGTCTCGGGCGCGCGAGAGTGGATCACGGCCGAGTGGCCGGCGCCTCCGATGCGCAGCAGCCCGCGGGCCGCCTCGATACCCCGCTGGGCATCGGCTACCCGAACCATGCCCAGCAACGGAAATAGCTTCTCGTGGGCCAGCGATTCCTCGGGCACGATCGACTGAAACGGCGCCACGAGCACCCGGGTGTCGGCCGGGATCCTGACCCCGGCGGCCTGCGCGAGCACGGCCGCGTCCTTGCCCGCCAGCGCGGTGGCGATCCGACCCTCGGGGTAACACGCGGCGCGCACTCGATCGGTCGCTTCGGCGTCGAGCACGTGGGCGCCATTCCGGCCCAGTTCCACAGTCAGCGCATCCGCGATCCGCTCCTCGGCGATCAGCGTTGACTCGTTCGTGCACAGGATCGAATTGTCAAACGCCTTGGACTCGGCCAGGCAAGCGGCCGCGCGGGCCACGTCGGCGGTGGCGTCGACCAGCGCCGGGATGTTGCCCGGTCCGACCCCCAACGACGGGTTGCCCGAGCGATAGGCGGCCCGCACCACCGCGTTGCCGCCCGTAGCGACGATCACGTCGGTGCCGGGGTCGGACATCAGACCCTCGATCAGCGGAATCGTCGGCTCCTCGACCACCTGCACGCATCCGTCGGGCGCGCCGGCGGCGACCGCGGCCGCTGCCATCAGCTTCACCGCCTCGACCGACACCTTGCGGGCCATCGGATGGGGGGACACCACCACCGCATTACGGGTCATCAAGGACAGCAGCACCTTGAAGTAGACGGTGGCGATCGGATTGGTCGACGGTGTCAGGGCCAGGATCACCCCGGCCGGCTTGGGAACCGCGATCAGCTTGCGCTCGACGTCGATGCGCGCGCCGACGTAGTCCTCGCCGCGGTAGCGCTCGACGAGTGCGCGCGAGCACGCCTCGTTCTTGCGTCGCTTGTGCTCGACGACGCCCATGCCGGTCTCCTCGACCGCCTCTTGCGCGAACCTTTCGGCGTTTTGGTATGCGGCCGCGGCGACAGCATCGACGATTCTCTGGGTTTGGTCACGGTCATAGAGCGCAAACGCCGTCGCCGCCCAGCGCGCGCGCTGGAGCATCATCCGCGCCCGCGGTGCTCCAGGCACCTCCGCCGGCGTCGCGTCGACGATCCCCGCCTCGCGCGCACTCATGCCGTCACGGCCAGTCGCCGTTGGGCCACCGGCCGAGCCTCGGCCCGCGCCAGCTCGATGGCCACGGCGGCGCGGTCGAGCACCTCGTCGACGAGGTCGGGGCCGAGCAGGATGCCGGGCTTGAACTGCAGGACCCGGGGGTCGAGCGTGGAGAAGATAGCCCAGACTCCGTTCTCGTACAGGTGACGCATGACGAGCTTGGCGCCCTGCGGATGATCGAACTCGAGTCCCATCACGACGCCGTCCTGCCGGATGCCCACCAGCCAGTCGGGATAACGCTCCTGGATCGCGCGCAGCCCGCGGCGGAAGCGCTCCGCGATGTAATGGACCATCGAGCGCACCTCGGGCCGGCCGCAGATCTCGAGCACCTTCAACGCCACGATGCAGCCGAGCTCGGCACCGCCGCCGGTGGAGATGTGGCCGAAGCCGTCTTCCTTGAGCCATCGCGAGCACTCCTCGGAGACCACGGTGCAGGCGATCGGGTACATGCCGCCCGTGATGCCTTTGCCCACGACCATGATGTCGGGCTCGATCCCGGCCTTGGCCACGCCCCACATCTCGCCCGTCCGCATCAGCCCGGTCTGCACTTCGTCCGCGACGTAAAGGGTTTCGTAGCGCTCGCACAAGCGCTTGACCGCCTGAAGGTAGCCCGGCTCTGGGAGTGGGAACCCGTACGTCGCGGGAATCGTCTCCATGATCACGGCAGCGACGTCGGCGCCCCGCAGCGCCTCCTCCATCGCGTCGAGGTCGTTGAATGCCACCTGGACGAACTCCTCGGGCCGATCGGACAAGAACAGGGTCGAGAAGCGTTCGTCGCCGGCGGCCACGGCGAGACCGGTGTGCCCGTGGTAGCCCTTGCGAATCGAGACGATCTTGCGTCGCTGGCGGGTGTGGCGAGCGGTCTTGATCGCGATGTCGATCGCCTCCCCTCCGCCCGACCCGTAGACGACGCGCCGCAGATTCGGCGGACAGATGGCCACCAGCGCCTCGGCTAGGGCCGTGCGGGCCAGCGCCGGGAAGTGATGGTTGCCGATGTCGAAGCGTCCCATCGCCTGCTCGAGCGTCGCGATCAGCTCGGGGTTGCGGTGGCCAAGGTTGTACGTCCCGCCGTTGAGGTGCAGGTCGATCAGACGCCGACCCTCCATGTCCCAGAACAGGTAGCCTTCGCGGCGGTCGATGACGAGGTCGACCCCGGCCTCCTGCCAGAACCGGGTCTTGCCCGGGTTCCAGAACTCCTCGGAGCGGCGGAGGAAGTCAGCCTTTGAGTCGTAGGAGAAGAATCCGTAGTCGTACATGGTTGACCCAGCTCGAGACCGACCGTACCATTTGCCAACCATTATGTCTAGACCATTTTCGGTAAAAGATTTCTCGGGTGAGCGATGAGAGTCTTGGCACTCGTCCACCACGGGGTCGCCGGCACCGGGGTCTTCGCCGATGAGGTGACGCACCGGGGACACGAGCTCGAGGAGTGGCTGCCCTCCGCGCGACCGATCCCCCGGCCGCTGTCGCAATACGACGCGGTGATGGCGTTCGGGGGCGGCATGCAAGCCGACCAGGAGGATCGCTACCCGTGGTTACGGGTGGCCCGCAACACGCTCCGGGACGCGCTCGAGCGCAGCGTGCCGACGCTCGGGGTCTGCCTGGGCGCGCAGGTGCTCGCCAGAGCCGCTGGCGGTGCGATCGGACCGGCCTCGCGCGCTGAGTCGGGCTGGAGCGCGGTGCATCTCACCGATGCCGGGATCGAGGATCCGCTGTTCGCCGGTCGCCCGCGGTCGTTCGACGTGTTTCAGTGGCACTCCTACGCGTTTGAGCTACCGCCCGGAGCCGTCCCCTTGGCCCGCAATTTGGTCTGCCTGCAGAGTTTCCGGATCGGCGAATCGGCCTGGGGCCTGCAGTGGCATCCCGAGGTCACGTCTGACTCGGTCCTCCTCTGGGGAGCGGAGCACCCGCCGGCCCCGAGCGGCGTGCCGGTGTCAGTGGATCTGGCAGCGCTTCGGGCTGAGGTCGCAGCGCGGATCAGCGCGACAAATGACGACGGCCGGGCGCTGTGCGCACGATTTCTGAAGGCGGCCGAAGGGGGCCGTCGAACGGCTGCTCGTCGAACACCGCCGCCGCCAGGCGCTCGCCGATGACGGGCGCGAACTTGAACAGATTGGGCCCCGCGACGGTGATCACCGGTCCGTGGCGCCACACCTCAAAGCCGTCTTCGGGATGGTCGGGCAGGGTCGTCGTGAGGCGCAGCACGGCATCGACGGGCTCGGGATCCAGGCCGGGCAGCCCGAGGCGCACGTAGGCGACGATCCGGTCATGTTGGGCAGTCACGGTCACGCCGGCCGGCACCTCGACGGCGAGGTCTTCAACGGCCGGGTAGGTGGTGACCGGAGCCAGACCGACGGCGTAGCGGTCGCCGAGGTCGCTCAACCCGTAGACCTGGTCCCCGGCTTGGCCGCTGCGGTCACTGAAGCACGGCAGCGGGTGGGGATGCGCCACCCGGGTTCGAAACGCCAGGCGCAGATGGGCCTGGCGATCCTGCATCACCTCTAGGCCGAGCGGCCGGACCAGCCGATCAGTTCCCGCGCCGGCACACACCAGGCAGCGAGCGCTGCGGTGCACGCCGCTGGCCGTGCGCACATCCACCGACTCGCCGTCGGCGTGGATGGCGATCGAGCTGACCTCGGACCGCGACACGCAGGGACCGATCCGACCCGCAAGGGCTTGCACCGTGTCCGAGGCCCGAATCGCGCCGGCGAGCGGGTCCCACAGGAGGCTCCCTCCCGGGAGGGCCGCGACCGGCAGCCGGGCCTGGGCTCGCGCTGGGTCCAGCGC
>JALYTU010000126.1 GCA_030854125.1 Actinomycetota bacterium
CGGTGGCGCCGAACAGCCCGGCCGCCGGCAGCGTCACCACCCACGCGGCGGCGATCGTCCCCGCCACCCCCCAGCGCACCGCCGACAGCCGCTTGGCCGCACCGGCGCCCATCACGCCGCCGGAGATGACGTGGGTGGAGGACAGCGGGTAGCCGAAATGCGAGGAGAGCAGGATGACCACGGCCCCGGCGCTCTGGGCGGCAAAGCCCTGGGCGGCGTCCATCCGAATGATCCGCATCCCGACGGTGCGGATGATCCGCCAGCCACCGGCGTAGGTGCCCAGGGCAATCGCCCCCGCGGCACAGATCACCACCCAGGTCGGAACGCTCGGGTGACGAGCCCCGAGGTCACCGTGGGCGACGAGCGCGAGGGTGATCACGCCCATCGTCTTCTGAGCGTCATTGGTCCCATGGGCGAGGGCGAGCAGCGAGCTCGAGCCGATCTGACCGATCCGGAAGCCGCGGGTGACCGAACCCGGCCGGCGGCGGCCGAACACCGCGTAGATGACGATGATCGCCACACCGGCGGCGACGAACGCGGTGACCGGCGCCAGCAGGGCGGGGATCACCACCTTGTCGAGGATCGCCGAGCCCTTGACCGCCGAGCCTCCGACGGCGGCGAGCATCGCCCCGACCACCCCGCCGATCAGGGCGTGGGAGGAGCTCGAGGGCAGGCCGCCCCACCAGGTGATGAGGTTCCAGGCGATCGCTCCGACCAGTCCGGCGAAGGCAATCGTCTCGGTCACCTGGCCGGCGTCGACGATGCCGGTCGCCACGGTGGCGGCAACCTTCAGCGAGATGAAGGCGCCGACGAAGTTGAGCACCGAGGCCAGCGTGATCGCCGTGTTGGGCGCCAGCGCCCGCGTGGAGATCGCGGAGGCGACGACATTGGCGGTGTCGTGAAAGCCGTTGGTGAAGTCGAACGCGAGCGCGGCGATGACGACGATGACGAGGAGCAGGGTGCTGTGCACGAGGCGGGAACCCTAGGGAAGCGCCCCGACGCGTGCGGATCGCCAGGGGTGCGGTCCGAACATCCGGCTCAGGTCGAGAAGCTCGCGGCCCAGTGGAGGGTGCGTTCCATCAGCTCGAGGTGGACGCTGCGGGTGCGCCCGTCCCGGCGGCTCCAGCGCCCGTCGGAGCCCAGCGTCCAGGCGTTGGTGTCATCGGCCAGGCATCGCGCCAGCGTGTCGTCGATCTCGGCCTGCAGCTCCGGGGCTTCGATCGGGACCAGCAGCTCGACGCGGGTGTCGAGGTTGCGGGGCATCAGATCCGCCGAGCCGATGTAGTACGCGCGCTCGGAGCCGCGATGAAAAGTGTAGATCCGCGAGTGCTCGAGGAACCGCCCCACGACCGAGACGACGTTGATCGTCTCGCTGGTCCCGGGAATGCCGGGGATCAGGGAGCAGATCCCTCGCACGTTGAGCTCGATCGGGACGCCGACCCGCGACGCGGCGTACAGCGCCGCGATGATCCCCGGGTCGACCAGCGAGTTCATCTTCATCACGATCCGGCTCGGCTCCCCGGCCTGGTGGGCGGCGGCCGTGCGCTCGATCTGATCCACGAGCGGGACGCGCATCCAGGTCGGTGCGACCAGCGCCTTGCGCTGGGGTTCGGGGTGGCCGTAGCCGGTCAGCGTGTTGAACAGGTTGGCGATCTCGTCGGTCAGCTCACGGTCGGTCGTGAAGAGCCCGAAGTCCTCGTACAGGCGGGCGGTCTTGGCGTGAAAATTGCCGGTTCCGATCATCGCGTAGTGCCGGACCTGGGAGCGCTCGCGACGGACGATGAGGATCGCCTTGGCGTGAGTCTTCAGCCCGGGGATGCCGTGTACGACGTGGGCGCCCGCCTCCTCCAGGGCCCGGGACCAGTGGATGTTCTGGCGCTCGTCGAAGCGGGCCTTGAGCTCGACCAGGCAGACCGCCTGCTTGCCCTTCTCGGCGGCGGCGATCAGTGACGGGACGAGCGCCGAGTCATCGGAGGTCCGGTACACGGTCATCTTGATCGCCAGCACGTTGGGATCGTCGACGGCCTGCTTGACGAGCCGCTCGACGCTGGAGGAGAACGACTGGTAGGGGTAGTGCACGAGCACGTCCCCGGCGCGCATGGCGCGGAACATGTCGGGCTGATCGTCGGCGTCGCCGGTGGCCGAGCTCAGACCGGTCTGCGTGACCGGGGTCCAGCCCGGCCAGCGCAGGTCGGCGTGACCCTCGATCGAGGCGATCTGCGTCAGGTCGGTGGTGTCGAGCAGGCCGTCGATGTCGTAGACCTGCACTTCGTCGACGTTGAGCCACTCGATCAGCCGGGCGCGCAGCGACGGCTCCATGCTCGCACCGACCTCGAGCCGGACCACTTCGCCGAAGCGCCGGCGCCGCAGCTCGTCCTCGACCGCCTGCAGCAGGTCGTCGGCCTCGTCGGAGACCTCGAAGTCGGCGTCGCGGGTCGCCCGGAAGAGGTCGTAGCTGAGGATGTCCATGCCCGGGAACAGCGCGCTGAGATGGGTGGCGATGATGTTCTCGAGCGGGATGAAGATGTCCTTGGAGATCTCCACGAAGCGGGGCAGGACCTCCTTGGGCACCTTGACCCGGGCGAACGCCTCGTGGTCGAGGTCGGGGTCGTGCAGGCGCACGAGCAGGCTGAGCGAGAGGCTGGAGATGTAGGGGAAGGGTCGTCCCGGGCCGACCGCCAGCGGGGTGAGGACGGGGAAGATCTGCTCGCGGAAGTGGCGCTCGATCACGCTTGCCGGAGCGCCGGAGTCCTCGCAGCTGGTGATGCGGATCCCGTGCTCCGCCAGCGCGGGCCGGAGGGTGTCGGCGAACTGGCGCGCGTGGCGACCTTCCAGCGCTCGAACCCGCGCGGCGATTCCGTCCAGGACCTCGGTCGGGGACAGGCCGTCGGGGCCGCGGGCGTCGATCCGGGCGTCGAGCTGGTCGTGGACGCCGGCCACGCGGATCATGAAGAACTCGTCGAGCTGATCGCGCTGCAGGGCGAGGAATCTCAGGCGCTCGAGCAGCGGCAGGGAGTCGTCCTCGGCGAGCTGGAGAACGCGGTCGTTGAACTCGAGCCAGGAGAGCTCGCGGTTGAGATACAGGGACCTGTCGTCCAGCGCAACCGAGGGTGGAGGGCCGATCGCCGTGTCGAGCGCCGGTTCAGTCATGCCACCGGCTCGCGCAGGGCGATCGCCGCCAGCTCGCTGGGTCGCAGAAGGGTGATCAGCTCACCCTTGTGGACGGCGGCCAGGCCGCCCTTGCGCATGCGAGCCTGCGCGCCCGTGAGGTCGTGCAGGGTGAGCGAGAACGACGGGTCGTGGCCGACGATGAGCACGTCCCCGAGCCCGGCGACGAGATCCTCGACGTCAAACGGCTCGCCCGAGAGCCGGCGCTCGATCGTCACCTCGACTCCCAGCGAGGCGCACACGTACTGTGCGGTCTGCAGAGCGCGCAGCTTCGGGCTGCACAGGCACGCGTCGATCGGGACTCCGAGGCGCTCGAGCGCCCGTCCCGCGTTCTCGGCCTGGACGACACCTCGCCTCGTGAGTGGGCGCTCGTCGTCGGGAAGGCCGTCGGCGGCGTCGGCGTGGCGGAGCATCCAGAGCATGGGGAAACTGTAGTGCTGACGCGTTGACGCGCGCCGCGCGCATCGAAGGCCAGGACACGGACCTCCAGTCAGCCGATCAGCAGACGGCGGCCGAAGACCCGCTCGAAGGCCTCGTCGTCGCCGTAGCGCTCGACGCTCCAGCGGGGCAGGGTCAGGTCTCCGGCGGCCTGCAGGTGTAGGTCGACCCCATCGCCGTTGGTGTCCAGGTAGGCGTGGGAGACCGATTGATCGCGACCGCGCTCAAGGTGCTCGGAGAGGCGCAGGATGACCGCGCAGCGATCGAGCAGGGCATCGTCGCCACGGCGGCTGAGCGGCTCGATCACCCCGAGCTTGGGGACGCCCTTACGGTGATAGCGGCTGATCTGGGCGATCAGCGCGCGCTCCCGGGGATCGAAGCCGAACAGCTCCGCGCTCTCGATCAGATACCGGGAGTGCTTGTGGTGGTCGTCATAGGAGATCGTCATCCCGACGTCATGCAGCATCGCGGCCGCCCACAGCAGCTCGCGCTCGCCGTCGGCCGGTGTGAACATGCCGCACGCGATGAGCGAGTCGAACATCTGCAGCGCGAGCGTCGCGACATGCTCGACGTGGACCAGATCGGACTCGTACTGGATGGCCAGGCTGCGGACAGCCGCGCCACGAACATCCGCAAACAGCGGCTCGGCGCCGGCGAGCAGCGTCCGAGCCAGAAACAGCCCCTCGCGCAGGCCGGCCTCGGTGGCCTCGATCCCGGTGAAGCCGCCGAGCTCCACGAGGGCCTGCAGAACGAGTGCGGACGCGAGGATGATGTCGCCGCGCCCGGGCTTGATGCCCGGAATCGATCCACGTTGCTCGGGGTCCAGCGCGGCCAGACGGTCGACCAGTTCGCCCAGGACAGCGGGCTCGATCACAAAGCCCTGCACGCCGAGGTCGACACCGCCGTCGATCCCCTGGGCGGCGGCGGCCAGGTTGCGGACCGCGCCGCCCATCCCGACCAGCCGGGCCCCGGAGTCCGTCAGCCAGTCGAGTGGCTTCAGCGAATCGGTCACGTGCGCGCGGACGCGTGCGAGCTCCTTCTTCTTGGCCGGACGGTTGTCGGAGAGGAACTGCTCAGTGATCCGGACGGCGCCGAGCGGAAACGAGGCGCTCGGGCCCGCGCGGCGGGCGGCGACCGACGTGAGCTGGAGGCTTCCGCCCCCAAGGTCGAGCACGACCCCATCGCGCAGCGTCGTGGTGTTGACGGCCGCGACGTATCCGTAGTGGGCCTCGTCGGCTGCCGACAGGACTTCGATCTCCATCGCCCCCGCGCGCTGCGCCTGAGCGAGAAAGACGGCGCCGTTGGCAGCGTCACGGATGGCGCTGGTCGCGACGGGATGCACGTCGGCGGGTGCGATCCGGTTGGCGCGGCAGAAGCGCCCGAACACACTGAGGGTCTCCAGGCCGCGGGCCATCGCGTTGGCCCCGAGCTCGCCGGTTGACTCCAGCCCGGCGCCGATCCGGACCGTCTCATAGAGCTCGTCGGTGCGCTTCCACCACGGACCCTGGCCATAGGAGAAGACGACCAGGCGCCATGAATTTGAGCCCAGATCGATGATCGCCACCTGATGATGGCCGGACGCGTCGGCATCGGTGGCCCGAGTGGTTCGCCAGCTCACGGGATGATCATCGGCGGCGCGGCGGACGGTGTGAGTGGTTTCCCCCTCACAGGGCTCCCGCAGCCGGAGTCGAGCTGTGACTCAGGCGGCCGCGGACTCGTAGCGCACGGCGCGAATCGCGGTGAGAATCGCCAGCACGGTCATGATCACCGCGCTGGACACGCACCACTGGCAGATCGCCTTGATCGTGAACAGCTCGCGGTAGGTGAGATACATACTGAAGCCAAAGCCGATCAGCGCGATCGCGAAGCCCGCGACCCGCCCGAACTCACCGCGGATCGCCAGCGAGCCGAGGATGCCAACGTAACCGGCGAGGCCGAGCACGGCGACGGGAACGCCGTCGAGCTTGGCGTAGCGCGACGCCTGGACGGTCTCGCAGCCGCCGCTGGAGAGGCACAGCACCTTCAGCCCCTCGTAATGCACGTAGGTCAGATAGCCGGCCACGCCGATCCCGATCAGCGACAGCACGAGGATCGCGATCCACAACCGCCGGTCGCTGCGCACCGCCGGACTGACCCCGGCGGCGTCGCCGCGCTGTGCGGTGGCGGTCACGCCACCTTCTTGTAGGCCGCCTGCAGATCGGAGTAGGCCGGGACCGAGCCGTTGCCCGGGACCGTGCTGCCCTTGGGTCCGGTCATGATCAGGGTCGGGGTACCCTGCACGCCGAGCTTGGTCCCGGCCTGCTCATCGGTGGTGATGCTCGTGGCCAGCGACGACGACGAACGGTCGGTCTGCCACTTGGTCAGGTCAAAGCCGGGGATCTGCTTGGCCAGACCCGAGAGGTAGCTCTGGCTGACATAGCCCGTCCCCTCGGGACCCTGCTCGCGGTAGAAGAGCTCGGTGAAGTTCCAGAAGCGCTGCTGCTGGCCGGCGGCCAGCGCGGCGACCTGCTGGACCTTGAACACGTTGGGATCCTTGGTGGCGGTCTCGAACGCCTTGTAGACGATCTTCACCTTGCCGGCCCGGACCTCGTTGGCGACCAGGGGGGCAAAGCCGCCGCTGAGCGTGAAGTCGCGGCAGATCGGGCACTGCAGGTCCCCGTAGTAGGTCATCGTCACCGGCGCCGAGCTCGAGCCCAGCGTGGCCCCGGACTGCGGGATGCCGGTGAGCAGATTTTGCACCGCAGCCGTCGTCTTGGCCGAGGTCTTGCCCTTCTGCAGCCCCGAGACGCTCGCGCCGCCGCCGCTGGACACGGCGATCAGCACGGCGATGATCGCCACCGCGACGAGCACGCTGCCGATGACCATCCGCAGCCGTCGCTGCCGGCGCTCGTGGACGGCGCGGGCCTGCTCTTCGGCCTCGCGGCGGGCGCGGGCCTGTTCCTTTTGCTCTTTGCGAGAGGCCATATCGAGTCAGTCCGCGGGAGGGCGCCGATTACCTACAGCAGGACACCCCTGACGAGCAGGATAGCGATCACGAGCGCGGCGACCCCCGCCACTAGGGCCAGCCCGCCGGCGAGTAACCGCAGAGCCACCGAGCCGCTCCCGAGCGGCTCGATGGGAGGTGGGGTTTCGGGGCGTGCCGGGCGCCCGGGGTCCGGGGTCATCCGTCCGCCTGGTCGACGATCAGCGCGTTGAACGGCCGTCCGCCCGGCGGCGCGATCGCGAAGGCCAGGCTCCAGGGCCCGACCATGATCAGCGCGGGTGCGCTGCGCCGATAGACACCGGGCGCAACCTCCGGTAGGGCATAGTTCTGCTGGGGCATCTCCATCTGCAGGTGATTGAAGGCCAGGGTGACCGTCGCACCGCGGACCGGGACCCCGCCATGGGTGATCCGCAGCGCGAAATCATCCGGCACGGCGGCCCTGTTGGGGGCGACGAGCACCTGCAGGCGGTAGCCGGCGCGGGTGACGCTGGCCGCGACGCGCCCGGGACCGACGTGGGCGAGCGCCGAATCGGCCAGGGCGAAGGCCGGGGGAGGAGGAGCCAGACTGGAGAGCACGGCGGCGGTGAACACGGCACCGGCCACGACGAACGCCTCGCCGC
>JALYTU010000751.1 GCA_030854125.1 Actinomycetota bacterium
ACGTGAGTGTTCTCCCCGGCGACATCGCGATCTGGAACCCGAACACCCGCAAGTGGACCCGCGGTCGGAGGGCACCCAAGCAGGTCAGCGACGCTCCGGCAGTGTGGAGTGGCAGCGAGCTATTCGCCCTCGCTCAAGACAGCAGCCTCCTGGCCTACCGCCGCTGACGGCAACGACGCAGCCGCACAGCGCAGCTCGACGCCCCGCGCATGGTCTCGGCTTGACTCTCGCTTCCGCTTCGGGTCGGCCCAAGCCAGGTGCGGAAGCCGCGTGTGACGCCGCTTCGTTGCGCTCGTAGTGTGGACAGATGACGATGCGCCGCTTCGCTTTACTTTCCCTCGTCGTGTTGATCGCTGGTTGCGGGGCGCAGGCCAGCCCCTCAACCCCAACTGCAACGCATGCCTGCCTCGGGCGCCCGTACTGGCTCTACACGCATTGCGGCATCAAATGGGCCAAGATCGCCGGCACATTCTGGCGTGCCACGCGCGCACTGTCGGACGGCAACGGGAACCCGCCCGCCGGCTGGGACAACCCCTACCAGCACGGCACGCTCGTCATCGTTGGGCCGCGGATGGCGAGATTTGACGCCCCGCCGGGAAGCGTTACGTTCGAGCGCACCGCACGACGGAAGCCGCCCTTGATCTGCTCGTAAGCCCCGGGGTTGCTCTTAACCGCCGCCCCTGAAGCCTCAGCACCCAAGGTTGCGTGCGCGCAGAAACCAAGGTCCGGCCCCGACGCCAGCGTGGAGTGCCCCCGGTTTCGTGGACACCTGATCGCTTGGGTCTGTCGGCCCGAGCAGGAAGGATGTGGTGTCCATGCCACGTACGCGTCCCCCGTACCCGGAGGAGTTCCGTCGAGACGCGGTCGAGTTGGTTCGTTCCGGGCGCCGATCGCTGGCTGATGCGGCCAAGAGCCTTGGCGTCAGCGAGCCGACGCTGCGCAAGTGGGTGAGGCAGGCTGAGGTTGATGTCGGGCGTCAGCCGGGCGTCACGAGCGATGAGCTGGAGGAGCTCAAACGCTTGCGGCGGGAGAACCGGGTCCTTAACGAGGAGCGGGAGATCCTGAAAAAAGCAGCGGCCTTCTTCGCCAGGGAAGGCGAGATCCGGTGAGGGTGTTCCGGTGGATCGCGGCGGAGAAGGCCAATCATGCGGTGGCGACGATGTGCCGGGTGCTCGAGGTGAGCCGTTCCGGGTTCCACGCGTGGGAACGACGGGCACCGTCAGATCGGGCGCTCGCGGACGCGTGGTTGACGGAGAAGATCCGGACCGCGCACGCCGAGTCGCTCGGGAGCTACGGTGAGCGACGCGTCCACGCCGAGCTGCGCGAGGCACACGGTATTCGCGTCGGTCGCAAACGGGTGCAACGCTTGATGGCCGACGCCGGGATACGCGGAGCGGGTCGTCGGCGGCGTCCGCGGACGACGGTGAGCGTGCCGGGCGTTGTGCCCGCCGGGGATCTCGTTGATCGCGACTTCAACCGGGACGCGCCGAACGTGCTGTGGTCGGCGGACTTCACCTATATCCGGACCGGTGAGGGATGGTTGTACCTGGCCGGAGTGCTCGACTGCTTCAGCCGACGCCTCGTCGGCTGGTCGATGGCTGGGCACATGCGGGAGGAACTCGTCACCGACGCGCTGAACATGGCCGTCGCGCGCCGCCGGCCGGGCGACGGGCTGATTCACCATTCGGACAGGGGGTCGCAATACACGGCCGTCACGTTCGGAAAACGCTGCCGCGACGCCGGGATCACCATGTCGATGGGCTCAAGGGGGGACTGCTACGACAACTCAGTGATCGAGAGCTTCTGGGCCACCGTGAAGAAGGAGATCGGGCTCACCACCGGCCGGACGTTCGCCACGCGCGCTGAGGCGCGTGCGGCGGTGTTCGAGTACATCGAGACGTTCTACAACCCGAGACGTCGTCACAGCAGCCTCGACTACCGTTCACCCGTCCAGCACGAGCAGCACCACGTCGCCCTGGCGCTGACTCCTGTCGGATGAGCGCGCAGCGGACGTATCGCCGCTCCGCCGTCGCCCTCGGGCGCCGGCTCCGCAACGACACATCCGCTCACCCGCATACCGTTGTTCCAAGCAAACCAACCCGGTGTCCACCGAACCGGGGGCAGCTCACTTCTTCCGAGTGACCGGCTGCAGATCAGCGTTGCTGGCCGCCAAGTCGGTGTTCCGCGAGCGTGACGTCAGACA
>JALYTU010000127.1 GCA_030854125.1 Actinomycetota bacterium
ATGCGGAACGGGCCTAAACCCGACAGCCGGGGGGGTCCGGACCGCTGGTGTGGCCCGGATGTAATCCCGGCGCCCGGCGCTCGGCCAACCGCGGCCGCCAGCGGTCGGCCGCCAGCGGTCGGCCGCGGGTCAGACCGCCACCAGGCGTGCAACCAGCGCGTCCAGCGTGCCCGCCGGATCCTCGCAGAGCCCGGTGTGCACCTCAGAGGACTGCACGATCGTGCTCGACGGCGCGGCCAGCCAGCCGAAGCGCTCGGACTGGGGCAAAGCCGCCACCCCACCGGACCCGGGTGCGCCGGCCGCCACGCGCTCCAGACCCTCGAGATGGGCTCGAACCGGATCGGCGGGCACACCCGGCGCCAGCACGTGCAGGCGCTCCTCGTCGAGGACGAAGCGGAGGCCGAGGAAGCCTCGCTGGCGACAGAACAGGACGACCCCGACGTTGAGCCGTTCGCCCCGCTCGACACTCGGTACAACCCGCAGGATCGCGTAGGCGAAGGGGTCAGAGCCGGGCACGGGCCTCCTCGGCCTCGGTCACGAAGCCTCCGTCCGCCAGGCGCCGACGGAGGTAATCGACGTAGACCTCGGCCGGCGTGCCGGCGAACCAGTCGGGCGGCACCAGCGCCGTGACGGCGTCGAGCGGGTCGGCCGCCAAGCGGGCCCGCAGGCGCTGGTCGGCGGCGGTGATCGATCCCGCCTGGGCGAGCAGCACATGCTCGGCGATCTGAGGGAAGGGTCGGGCGGCGTGAGCGGCGGGATCCAGGCCGCCGTGCTGCAGGTACAGCGCGGCGCCGTGATCAATCAGCCAGAGCCGCCCATGCCAGAGCAGCAGGTTGGGGTTGCGGGCACTGCGATCGACGTTGGTGGTCAGCGCATCGAGCCAGACGACGTCGGCGGCGAGCTCGGGGTCGGGCTGAGCGGAGTCCGCCGGTGAGTAGGGCAGCGCGCCGGGCAGGAAGTCGACGCCGAGGTTCAGTCCCACGCTGGCGGCGATCAGCTCCTGGATCTCGGGGTCGGGCTCGGCCGCGCCCAGCCGCGGGTCGACCGTGGCCGTGACCAGCTCGGGCACCCGCAGCCCCAGGCCGCGCGCCAGCTCACCGACGATCACCTCCGCGGCCAGGGCCCGGGGCCCCTGGCCGGCGCCCCGGAACTTCAGCACGTACAGGCCGTCGTCATCGGCCTCGACCAGGCCCGGAAGCGAACCGCCCTCCCGCAGGGCGGTTACGTAGCGGGTCGCCGAGACCTCGCGCAGGGCTGAGGCGATGGCCGCCATCAGCGCCTTTCTACCATGGGTGGGAGTGCTTCTCTCCGTTCTCGACCAGTCGCCGATCGCTCAAGGCTCGACCGGCGCGCAGGCCCTGCACAACACGATCGACCTCGCCCGGCACGCCGACGCGCTCGGCTATCACCGTTACTGGGTCGCCGAGCATCACGGCGGTCCGATGCTCGCCGGGCCCAGCCCGGAGGTCCTGATCGGGCCGATCGCCGCCGCCACCGAGGGGCTGCGGGTGGGCAGCGGCGGGGTCATGCTCCCCCACTACAGCCCGCTCAAGGTCGCCGAATCGTTCACGATTCTCGCCGGCCTGTTCCCCGGTCGTATCGATCTGGGTCTCGGCCGCGCAGCCGGGACCGATCCGCTGACCACCTTCGCGCTGCAGCGCGACCGCCGCCAGGCCGCCCCCGATGACTTCCCCGAGCAGCTCGCCGAACTGCTCGCCTACCTCGAGGACAACCTGCCCGAGGATCATCCCTTCCGCCACCTCGCCGCCACCTTGCCCGGCCGGCCCGAGCTACCGCAGCCGTGGCTGCTGGGCTCCTCGCCGCAGAGCGCGATCTGGGCCGCCGAGCTCGGGCTGCGCTACGCCTTCGCGGACTTCATCAACCCCGGTGGCAGTGAGATCGCCAAGCAGTACGCCTCGCGCTTTGAGCCGGTGCGCGGCCTCGCTACGCCCCGGGTGGCGGTTGCTGCCTGGGTACTCTGTGCCCCGACCGACGAGGAGGCCCACGAGCTGGCCTCCTCCAGCCGCATGACCTTCACACTGCTGCGCCGCGGCCGGCTGATCGCGGTCCCGCCCCCGGCCACCGCGGTGGCGTTTCTGGCCCGTGAGGGCCGCTCGGGCGGCGGGGACGCATCCGCCCGTCGCGGGATCGTCGGCACGCCCGAGAAGGTCCGCGCCCAGCTGGAGACGCTCGCCTCGGAGTACGGCGCTGATGAGGTGATCGTCGTCACCATCACCCACGACCACGGCGCCCGCAAGCGCTCCTACGAGCTGCTCGCCGACGCGATGAGCCTCGAGCCCCGCCGGCTCGCCGCGGTCCCCGCCTGAACGCCGTCAGTCCGGGCGCGCCAGACCGAGGCGCCGCTCGAGCAGCAGGTCTCCGCTGTCGGGTGAGCGCTCGAGCCCCCGGAGCCTGCCGTCGAGCGGGTCCCAGCATTGACCATCCCGGTAGGATCGCCGGGTGACGCAGTGGGTCTATGACTTCGCCGACGGTTCGCGGGAGATGCGCGACCTGCTCGGCGGCAAGGGGGCCAACGTCGCCGAGATGACTCGGGTGCTGGGTACCGAGCGGGTGCCGGCCGGCTTCACGATCACCACCGAGGCCTGCGTGGCCTACATGCGCGCTGACCGCTTGGCCCCGGAGGGCATGGATGGCGATGTCGCCGCCGCCCTTGCGCGGCTGGAGGCGGCCGCGGGGCGCACGCTCGGGGATGCTCGGGACCCGCTGCTGGTCTCGGTGCGCTCCGGCGCGCGCGAGTCGATGCCGGGGATGCTCGACACGGTGCTCAACCTCGGTCTCAACGACGAGTCGGTGCACGGCCTGGCCCAGAGCACCGGCAACGAGCGCTTTGCCTGGGACTCCTACCGGCGTTTCGTGCAGATGTTCGGCAACGTCTCGCGGGGCATCCCGGGCGAACGCTTCGAGGGTGCCATCAAGCAGGCCAAATCCGACCGGCGCGTAAAAGACGACACCGAGCTCGACGTTCACGCGCTGCGCGAGCTGACCGACGCCTTCAAACAGATCTACCGCGAGGAGACCGGCGAGGACTTCCCCCAGGATCCGGCCGACCAGCTGCGGCTGTCGATCCGCGCCGTGTTTGACTCCTGGACCGGGGAGCGGGCGGTGTCTTACCGGCGGATGAACCGCATCCCGGACGAGTGGGGCACCGCGGTCAACGTTCAGCAGATGGTGTTCGGAAACAAGGGCGACACGTCAGGGTCAGGCGTCGCCTTCTCGCGCGACGAGGTCACCGGTGCCCCGCAACCGAGCGGCGACTTTCTGCCCAATGCGCAGGGCGAGGACGTCGTCTCCGGGGTGCGAACCCCGCGTGACATCTCAGAGATCAGGGAGTGGCAGCCCGAGGTCCACGCTGACCTGCTGGAGATCCTCGGCACCCTGGAGCGCCATTACGAGGACATGCAGGACACGGAGTTCACCGTCGAGGAGGGGCAGCTGTACATGCTGCAGACCCGCAACGCCAAGCGGCCCGCCCAGGCTGCCGTGCGCTTTGCCGTCGACGCGGTCGCTGAGGGTCTGCTCTCACGCGAGCGCGCGATCGCCACGATCGACCCGGGAACGCTGGACGCGCTGCTGCACCCCACCTTTGATCCCGAAGCCGACTTCGAGGTGCTCGCCACCGGCGTCGCCGCCTCCCCGGGCGCGGCCAAGGGCGCGATCGTGCTCACCGCGGCCGACGCGGTCACGGCCGCCAAGCAGGGCCGCGACGTGATCCTCGTGCGTCCGTTCACCGACGCCGAGGACGTAGCGGGCTTTCACGCCGCCAAGGGCATCCTCACCTCAGAGGGCGGCAAGGCCTCGCACGCCGCGCTGGTGGCGCGCGGAATGGGCCGCCCGGCGGTCGTCGGAGCCGACCAGATCGTGATCGATCTTCAGACCGAGACGATCCACGCCAACGGGACCGAGCTGCATCCCGGGGACATGATCGCGATCGACGGGTCACTGGGGCGGGTCACCGTCGACGACGTGCCACTCGTGGAGGCGCGCGTGGACGACAACTTCCAGCAGGTGCTCGCCTGGGCCGACGACATCCGTCGGCTCGGCGTGCGCACCAATGCCGACACCCCCGAGGATGCGACCCGGGCGCGCGAACTCGGGGCCGAGGGGATCGGACTGTGCCGAACCGAGCACATGTTCATGGCCGAGGACCGCCAGCCCAAGATGCGCGCGATGATCATGGCTGAGGATCGCGAGTCACGCCGCGCCGCGCTGGCCGAGCTGCTCCCCCTGCAGCAGGAGGACTTCGAGGGGCTGTTCGAGGTGATGGCCGGGCTGCCGGTCACCGTCCGCCTGCTCGACCCACCCCTGCACGAGTTTCTGCCCAACCTGGCCGATCTCTCCGCGCAGGTGGAGCGCGCCCGGATCGAGGCCAGCGATGACCGGGACGAGCTCGAGCGGCTGCTGGAGCGGGTGCAGGACATCTCAGAGGAGAACCCGATGCTCGGCACCCGGGGCTGCCGGCTGGGGATCCTGTACCCCGAGATCTACGAGATGCAGGTCCACGCGATCCTGCGCGCCGCCAAGGCCGCGGCAAAGCCGCCTCACCCCGAGATCATGATCCCGCTCGTCGACTACGAGCAGGAGCTCGAGCTGATGCGCGAGCTCGTGCAGCGGATCGGCGACGACGAGGGTCTTGAGATCGGCACCGATTACACGGTGGGGACGATGATCGAGCTGCCGCGTGCCTGTTTCGTGGCCGACCGGATCTCACAGTTCGCGGATTTCTTCTCGTTCGGCACCAATGACCTGACCCAGACCGCGCTGGGCTTCTCCCGCGACGACGTCGAGTCCAAGTTCGTCCCCACCTACCTGCAGCGGCGGATCATCGACCGCTCCCCATTTGAGACCATCGACGCACCCGGCGTCGGCTGGCTGGTCCGCCTCGCCGCCTGGGTTGGCCGCGAAGCCAAGCCCGGTCTCAAGCTCGGCATCTGCGGCGAACATGGCGGCGACCCGGAATCGATCGCCTTCTTTCACAACGCCGGCCTGGACTACGTGTCGTGTTCCCCGTTCCGGGTCCCGATCGCCCGGATCGCCGCCGCCCAGGCCGAGATCGCATCCCCGACGGCCGGTTGGGACTAAGTGCTCGCCGCTTACGCCACCGCGATCAACCCCGACGATCCCCTCGCCGGTCTGCAGATCGGGGAACGACCCGAGCCCGAGGCCAACGACGGCTGGACGACAGTGACGGTCCGGGCGGCCGCGCTCAACCACCACGATCTGTGGTCGCTGCGCGGCGTCGGCCTGCCCGAGGACCGGCTGCCGATGATCCTCGGCTGCGATGCCGCGGGCGTGGACGAGGACGGCAACGAGGTCGTCGTGCACTCGGTGATCACCAGCGATGACTGGCGCGATGACGAGACCCTGGACCCGCGCCGCTCGCTGCTCTCAGAGCGCCACCCGGGGACGCTGGCCGAGCGGGTGGCGGTACCGCGACGCAACCTCATTCCCAAACCCCCTGAGCTCTCCTTCGAGCACGCCACCTGCCTGCCGACGGCCTGGCTGACCGCCTACCGGATGCTCTTCACCCGGGGGCGCGTCGTCCCCGGTCAGACCGTGCTGGTCCAGGGGGCCGCGGGTGGGGTGGCCACCGCGCTGGTCGTGCTCGGCAGCGCGGCCGGGGTGCGGATGTGGGTGACCAGCCGCTCCCAGGACAAACGCGACGCCGCCGTCAGGCTCGGCGCCGAGCAGGCGTTTGAATCCGGCGCCCGCCTTCCCGAGCGTGTCGACGCGGTGATGGAGACGGTCGGCAAGGCGACGTGGTCGCACTCGATCCGCTCGCTGAAGCCCGGTGGGACGCTGGTCGTCTCCGGTGCCACGTCCGGTGACGCTCCGCCGGCTGAGCTGACACGCGTGTTCTTCCTGCAGCTGGCCGTCGTCGGCTCGACGATGGGCACCCGGGATGAGCTGCAGCGGCTGATCCGCTTCTGCCTGCAGCGCGAGATCCGTCCCACGATTTCGGCCAGCTTCGCGCTCGCCGACGCCCGAGACGGGTTTCAGGCCATGCTCGACGGCGACGTCAACGGCAAGATCGTCTTCACGCCGTAATCCCAAGGCGCCCCGAGCGCCCGCCATCCGGCGAGCACCCGGGCGCGAACGAACGTCAGTCCGGGATGTAGGCGAACTGGTCGGGGTTGGGGCCGGTGCGGCCCTGCTCATCCTTGTCCAGTCCGTCCAACGCGGTCATGTCCTCGCTGGTCAGTTCGAAGTCGAACAGCGCGAAGTTCTCCTCGATCCGCGACAGCGTCGTCGACTTGGGGAACACGATGTAGCCGTGCTGAATGTGCCAGCGCAGCGTCACCTGCGCCGGGCTGCGGTCGACCCGCTGGGCGATCTCGGTGATCGTGGCGTCCTCGAGCACGCCGCCCTGGGCGATCGGCGACCACGACTCGACTCCGATGCCGTGCTGCGCGCAGTAGCCGGCCACCTCGCGGTTGGTGAAGTATGGGTGCAGCTCGATCTGATTGACCGCCGGGACGGTGTCGGTCTCCGCGGCGAGCTTCTCCAGGTGCGCGACCTGGAAATTGGAGACGCCGATCGACTTGGCACGCCCGTCGGCCCTGAACTCCTCGAGCACCTTCCAGGTCGAGACGAAGTCCCCGTCGTAGAGGCTCGGCAGCGGCCAGTGGATGAGGAACAGGTCGACGTAATCAAAGCCGAGCGCCTTCAGCGTGCCGTCCATCGCGCGGCGGGCGTCAGCGGGCTCATGGAAACCGTTGTTGAGCTTGCTGGTGATCCAGATATCGTCGCGCGGGATCCCGGAGGCGCGGATCCCCTCGCCGACGCCGGCCTCGTTCTTGTACATCTCGGCGGTGTCGATGTGCCGGTAGCCGACCTCGAGCGCCTGGGTCACGGCGGTCGCGGTCTGGTCGGGATCGATCTGGAAGACGCCGATACCGAGCTGCGGAATCTCGCGGCCGTCGTTGAGCTTCACAGTGGGTACGTCAGGCATATCAGTGTCCTTCTCGTGTTGCGAAAGGGTCTTGCCAAAGGGCTTTCCGGGCCGCCGGGCACTCAAACCACGCCGTCGGCCGCGGCCGCCGCGGCCTCCAGGTCGAGCTCGGTGTCAACCCCCAACGCGTTCAGGGCCGCGTTGGCCTGCCGCAGGCTCGAGCAGTCGATCACCGCGCGGGCCAGCCGCCCGGCGGTCGCGCAGGCGATCCGCGGGTCCAGGAAGAAGG
>JALYTU010000752.1 GCA_030854125.1 Actinomycetota bacterium
TGTCGAACGCGATCCGCTACACACCGCGAGGCGGCCACATTGAAGTTCGGGTACGGCGACGAGCAAGGCAACTGATTCTGTCGGTGCGAGACAACGGCGTCGGTATCGCGCCTGAGCATCAGCGGCGGATCTTCGAGCGCCTATATCGGGTTGATCAAACACGCGACCGTGCGACAGGCGGTTCGGGGCTCGGACTGGCGATCGCATTCCGCGCGGCCAAGAACATGGGAGGCCATATCGAGCTCGAGAGTGCGCCGGGAAGCGGCAGCGAGTTTCGACTCGTACTGCCGACCCTAGAGCGGAGGGCCCGCGCCGTCGACCGCGCGCGATGAGAGCCCGCACAAGTCCCGCCTCGGGCCGATGCACGGTCGTCCGCAGCGGCGGCACGGCGACGCCTTCGTCGTCGGAGCGTGGCTCTTTCGGGCGCCGTTAGCCGAACGCGGGTGTCGCCTGCCGGATCTTCGGGTTCGCCGTTTGCGGTGCCCGGTCTCCCCAGGCGCCCTTCCCGCGTCGGGTCGGTCCCGATCAACAACCTCCCCGCTGAGGTGCTTCTCTCGGCGCGCAGCCCCAGTGTATACGCAGGTCACGTCCATCGCCATCGGGGCCAGCCCGATGAGCCATCCCGGGATAGATCACGGTGTCCGTGGAACCCGGGGCGACTCAAAATCAGGCTCTCCTCGCCGTTTGGGGGTGAAGTGGCGGCCTGAAAGGCCGCGTTCGTCGCACGCCTGCTGGCCTTTCGCCGGGTCCGGCGCCTCCCGCAGGCTGCGCACTCGCTGAGGGACGCGCAGCCGCCCTCTGATCTCAGCAAGCTGCTGGTTGCTTGACGACCCGCGACTTGCAAAGGAGGACGACATGCGCGTCAGCACGGCATTCAACCGACTGCTGGGACTGCCGGGAGCGTCGGTCATCGACGTGAGCTTCGGAACCGAGGGGGTGATCGTGACCGTAAGGCTCAGGCGCGCCCGGCGGATCTGCTCGCGCTGCGGGCAGACCGGAGCCCATCTGCAGATCCACGACCGGCGCGTGAAGCGCTGGCGCCACCTGGACCTCGGCCGTACCCGCTGCGTGATCGAGTGCGAGCTGCGCCGGCTGCGCTGCCGCGACTGCGGCGTTCATCTGGAGGCCGTGCCGTGGGCCAGGCCCGAAGCCCACCACACGCGCGACTTCGAGGACGTTGTGGCGTGGCTGGCACAGCAGATGGCCAAGACCCCGATCGCCGGCCTCTTGCGGATCGCCTGGGACACGGTCGGGCAGATCGTCGAGCGTGTCGTTCACGATCACCTCGACGAGAAGCGCCTGGAGGGCCTCGTTCAGATCGGCGTCGATGAGATCTCCTACCGGCGCCACCACCGCTACCTGACGAGCGTGGTCGACCACGGCTCAGGGGCGATCGTGTGGTGCTCGCCCGGTCGAAGCTCCGAGACGCTGCGGGCGTTCTTCGAGCATCTTGGGGAGCGCCGCCATTCGATCAAGGCCGTCTCGATCGACATGTCTGGCGGCTATGAGAAGGCCATCCGTGACTCGATCCCTGAGGCCGAGATCGCCTTCGATCCCTTCCACGTGGTGCGTCTGGCCCAGCGCGCGGTGGATCAGGTCCGCCGCGATGAGTGGAACGCGCACGAGCGCTCGCGCACGCCGAAGGGGCGCTGGATCAAGGGCACGCGCTGGTCTCTGTTGAAGGCACCCGAGAAGCAGAAGCCCGAGCAGCTCGAGCTCTTGGCCGAAGTCCAGCAGGCCAACCGCTCGCTCTATCGCGCGTTTCTGTTGAAGGAGGAGCTCAGGCTGCTCTACAAGCTCGAGCGCCCCGCCCTCGCGGACGCGCACCTCGACGCCTGGCTCTCGTGGGCATCGAGATCGAAGCTCGAGCCGTTCGTCAAGCTCGCCCGCACGATCCGCCTTCACCGCGCGGGCATCCTTGCGGCGATCACCCTCGGGCTGACCAACGGGCGCCTTGAGGGGCTGAACAGCCGCATCCGCCTGATCTCCCACAGAAGCTTCGGGTTCCGCTCGGCCGCACCCCTCATCGCCCTGGTCTACCTCTGCTGCTCAGGCGTGAAGATCGAGTTGCCGCGATGAAGATTCACCCCCAAATCGACCGGAGCGCCGTTTATACCCGGCCACGAGGGAGTCGGGATCGTCACCGAACTCGGCCGCGGCGTGACGGAGGTCGCCATCGGCGACCGCGTAGCGATGCCGTGG
>JALYTU010000128.1 GCA_030854125.1 Actinomycetota bacterium
GCGCGTCGTAGGCCATCAGCTGAATGCTGGCGGCCCCGGCGGGCACGGTGCTCGCCACGGCGGCGGCGGCGCCGGTCCGCAGCGCGGTGACCGACCGTGCGTCGAGCAGCATCAGCGGGCTGCCGGTGGTCGCGTCCGACAGGCAGATGACCCCGCTCACGGTCGGCAGGCCCCGCTGCGGATTCCCGGGAAACGAAGCGACCCACTTCAGCAGCGCGAGCCCATCACCGCGGGCCGGCATCGCCCGGAAGTCGCCGTCGGGAGGACTCTGCAGGTACACCTTGGACGGCATCACCCAGTCCCCCGCGTGGAAGCGCAGGAACGCGTCACGGACGTGCTCGATCGCGGCCGCCGGACTGACCGCGGCGAGCACGGTGTCATGATCGAGGACGGGGAGGGTGGGCATGGCCACGGCAGGATATCCTCGCTCGGACATGAACCGGCGTCCCCAGCTCGAGCTGAGCGCCCCTGATGCATCTCCGGCCGAGGCGGCCGCCGTGGTCGCCGCGCTCGAGCAGTTCATGCGCAACACGACGCCGTCGGCGGCGGCGCTCGCGCCGAGTCGCAACCCGTGGCAGCAGGCCGCCCTGCAAGAGGGCGTTCTGCGGCTGCCGGGCCTGCCGCCGCCCTCGTCCTAAGCCCGTCGCGTTTCTGCACGCTCTGCTGCCCCCGGCGTCGCTGACGAGACGTCTCTGCGGCCGGGGGGCGGCCGGTCGAGGCCAAATCCAGTAAACCCCGAGCGCCTTTTGGTATTTTATCGGATTCGAGCTGTCCGGCTCTCTGCATCCGCGACCCGCACCCGACGAAAAGGACGTTTCGATGGAGCCCGCATCGCTGCAGGTCAAGCAGTCCCCTCGCACCGGGAGCCTCGAGAATCCCGAGGTGATCGAGAACGCGCCCGGGCACGTGATCCCGATCCTTGAAAAGGAGTTCGACGACTTTGACACCGAGTCCACGCGCTTTCTGAAAGCCGAGCTCGGCGAGACGGAGTTCATCAAGTTCCGTCTCAAGCAGGGCGTCTACGGCCAGCGCCAGCCCGACGTGCAGATGGTCCGCGTCAAGCTGCCGATGGGTGGGGTCACCGCGGACCAGCTCGATGCCTTCGCGGACGTGATCGAGCGCTACGTGCCGCTGGGCAAGGGCCATATCACCACCCGCCAGAACATCCAGATGCACCACATTCCGCTGCCCGACGCCGCCGCGCTGATCCGCGAGCTCGGCGAGACCGGGCTCTCCTCCCGCGAGGGCTGCGGCAACACGATGCGCAACGTGACCGGTGATCCGCGCTCGGGCGTGCTCGCCGACGAGCCGTTTGACATCACGCCCTACGCCGGTGCCTACGTGCGCTACTTCGTGCGTCACCCCACGACCCAGGCGATGCCCCGCAAGGTCAAGACCGCGTTCGCCTCCAATGACGCCGACAACGCGATCACCGGCATCCATGACATGGCCTTCCTCCCGCGCGAGCGCGACGGCGTGCGCGGCGTCGAGGTTCGCGTCGGCGGCGGCACCTCGATCATGCCGCGGGTCGCGCCGACCCTGTATGAGTTCGTCGAGCTCGACAACGGCGATTACCTGAAGGTGACCGAGGCCTGCATGCGGATCTTCGACCGCACGGACTTCCTGCGCGTCAACCGCGCGCGGGCCCGGATCAAGGTGCTGGTGGACAAGGTCGGCATCGACGCGTTTCGCGAGATGGTGGAGAAGGAGCTGCAGGGCGACTGGGTCGCGCAGCGCGACTTCTCGATCGAAGCGATCCGCCTCGACGTCGACGAGCAGGGCGCGACGCCCCCGGCCGACGCCGGCTTCGCCAGCCCCAATGGCGATCGCTCCGAGTTCGATCGCTTTGCGCAGTCAAACGTCGCCCGCCAGCGCCAGGCCGGCTTCAGCACGATCGAGGTCAAGGTCCGCCGCGGCGATCTCAGCCCCGAGCAGCTGCGCGGTCTGGGGAAGATCATCCGTGACTACACCGGGGGCGCCGCCCGGACCACGGTGCACCAGAACCTCGTGCTGCGCTGGGTGCGCGATGAGGCGCTCTACGAGGTGTGGCGCGCGCTGTCGGCACTGGGCCTCGGCGACCCTGGTGCCGATGAGATCACCGACGTGGTCAGCTGCCCGGGCACGGACTCGTGCAAGCTCGGGATCACCAGCTCGATGGGGCTCAACCAGGCCGTGCAGGAACGGATCGAATCCCTCCAGCTGACCGACCCCCTCACCCGCAGCATGCACGTGAAGATGAGCGGCTGCCCGAACGGGTGCAGCCAGCATCACATCGCCGACATCGGCTTCTACGGCGCCTCGATCAAGGTCGGGGGCAAGACCCTGCCCGCCTACGTCACGCACGTCGGGGGTGCCTACGAGGGCGGCGAGGTCCGTTACGGGACGCGTCTGAAGACGCGGCTGCCCGCCAAGCGGGTTCCCGAGGCCGTCGAGCGGTGGCTACGCTTGTACGAGTCCACGCGCGAGAAAGGCGAGCCGTTCCGCGTCTTCGCCGACCGGGTCGGCGCGTCGGCCTTCGAGGCCGAGGTCAAGGATCTCACCCTCCCGATCGAATTCAATCTCGAGAACATGAATCACTTCATCGACTTCAACCGCGAGGTGCCCTTCGAGGTGCAGCGGGGCGAGGGCGAGTGCGCGGTATGACCAGCCGGATGATGCACGCCGCGCCCGTTCAGGCGAGTCCGGACGGCGAGCGGGCGCGATGAGCGTGCACGTCGCCGACCTCGAGCGCGCATCCGCGCCCGAGGTCCTGGCCTACGCGGTGCAGAGCTATCACCCGCGTCTGGTCACCGCCTGTTCCTTTCAGAAGGAGGAGTCGGTCCTGTTTCACATGCTGAGCGAGATCACGCCGGACTTCCGCACCTTCACGATCGACACCGGAGTCCTGTTCCCCGAGACGATCGAGACCCAGAAGCGCTTCGAGGAGCGCTACGGGATCGCCTTCGAGGTGCTCGACGCCCGCAGGGCGGGCGGGGGCGGTCCGTGGACGGCGCAGCACTGCTGCGGGGACGCCAAGGTGGCGGCCCTGGAGGCCGGCTTGGCTGACGTCGACGCGTGGGTCACCGGCCTGCGCCGCGAGCAGGGACCGACCCGCGCCGATACCGGCAAGCTCGAGCGTGACGAGCGGCGTGGCATCTGGAAGGTCAGCCCGCTCGCGGACTGGACCGAGAAGCAGCTCTGGGCCTACATCTTCGAGCACGATCTTCCCTACCATCCGCTGCACGACGAGGGCTACGCCTCGATCGGCTGCGCTCCCTGCACGCTGCCCGGCGCCGGCCGTGAGGGCCGCTGGAGCGGTGAGGACAAGACCGAGTGCGGGATCCATGTCGTCCCGCCGTCCGCGTGATCACGATGAACCCTCTTCACTACGAGCTCTCCCATCTGCAGACCCTCGAGGCGGAGTCGATCCACATCTTCCGGGAGGTTGCCGCGGAGTTCGAACGTCCTGTGCTCCTGTTCAGCGGCGGCAAGGATTCGATCATCCTGCTGCGGCTGGCCGAGAAGGCCTTCCGCCCCGGGAAGTTCCCCTTCCCGGTCATGCACGTCGACACCGGGCACAACTTCCCCGAGGTGATCTCGTTTCGTGATCGCCTCGTCGCCTCGATCGGCGAGCGACTGATCGTGGCCAACGTCCAGGACTCGATCGACGCCGGCCGCGTCGCCGAGGAGACCGGGCCGCGCGCGTCGCGCAACCGCCTGCAGACCACCACCCTGCTGGACGCGCTCGAGGAGCACGGCTTTGACGCCGCCTTCGGCGGTGCTCGCCGCGACGAGGAGCGCGCCCGCGCCAAGGAGCGGATGTTCTCGTTCCGCGATGACTTCGGCCAGTGGGATCCCAAGCGCCAGCGCCCCGAGCTGTGGTCGCTCTACAACGGCCGGATCCGCAAGGGCGAGCACGTGCGCGTGTTCCCGATCTCCAACTGGACCGAGCTCGACGTCTGGCAGTACATCGCCACCGAGGGCCTCGAGGTCCCGTCGATCTACTTCTCGCACACCCGTCCGGTGTTCAAGCGCGACGGGATGCTCTACGCCCACAACGATTTCATCGAACTGATCGACGGTGAGGAGCCGTTCGAGGAGTCCGTGCGCTACCGAACGGTCGGGGACATGACCTGCACCGGAGCCGTACGCTCGACAGCGACCACGCTCGAGCAGGTGGTCACCGAGATCGCCGCCACGCGGATCACCGAACGGGGTGAGACCCGGGCCGATGATCGGGTCACCGAGGCCGCCATGGAGGACCGCAAGCGAGAGGGTTATTTCTAGATGAGCGCCACCGCCGCCACCAACGGCTATGACGTGAACCGCCGCACCTCCGAGCTGCTGCGGATCGCCACCGCGGGCTCGGTCGACGACGGCAAATCGACGCTGATCGGACGCCTGCTGCACGACTCCAAGTCGATCCTCGAGGATCAGCTCGAGCACGTCCAACAGACCTCCGAGCGCCGCGGCGACGGCTACCTGAATCTCGCCCTGCTCACCGACGGGCTGCGGGCCGAGCGCGAGCAGGGCATCACGATCGACGTCGCCTACCGCTACTTCCAGACCCCCCGGCGCAAGTTCATCATCGCCGACACCCCGGGCCACGAGCAGTACACGCGCAACATGGTCACCGGCGCGTCGACCGCGGACGTCTCGATCGTGCTCGTGGACGCGCGCAAGGGCGTCTCTGAGCAGACGCGTCGCCACGCCTTCATCTCCTCGCTGCTGCGCATCCCCCACGTGGTCGTGTGCGTCAACAAGATGGACCTGGTCGGCTACGACGAGGACGTGTTCTACGGGATCCTCGAGGAGATGACCGACTGGGCCGCGCGCTTGCAGATCCCGGACATGACCTTCATCCCGATCTCGGCGCTTAACGGTGACAACGTCGTCGAACGCTCGCAGCAGATGCAGTGGTACGGCGCCTCGACCCTGCTGTGGCACCTGGAGCACGTCGTGATCGCCCCGGCGCGCAACCTCGGCGATGTCCGTTTCCCGGTCCAGTGGGTGATCCGTCCGATGAGCGACGATCACCACGACTACCGCGGCTACGGGGGGCAGATCGCCGGCGGTGTGCTGCGCCCCGGTGACGAGGTCACCGTGCTGCCCAGCGGCCGCCAGACCAGGATCGCATCGATCGACACCTACGACGGCGAGATCGAGTCAGCGATTCCGACGATGTCCGTGGCCCTGCGCCTGGCCGACGAGGTCGACATCTCGCGCGGGGACATGATCGTCGGCACCGAGGACCCGCCGGTCACCGCCCGCGAGCTGGAGGCGAACATCTGCTGGATGAGTGAGCAGCCGCTTGCGCCCCGGGGTCGGTACACGATCAAGCACACCACGCGTTCGGCCCGGGCGGTCGTCGAGGCGATCGAGCATCGCGTCGACATCAACAACCTCGAGCACGTGCCCGCCCAGCAGCTCGCGCTCAACGAGATCGGCCGCGTCCACCTGCGCTGCAGCACGCCACTGGTGATCGATCCCTACACGCGCAACCGCACGACCGGAAGCTTCATCCTGATCGATGAGACGACCAATGACACGGTCGCGGCGGGAATGATCATCGCCGCCACGCCCGTTTAGCCGGCGCGCGTGAGGCTGAGACCGGGCCGGATGGGCCGGGGCGGGCCCCGTCATTCCCACCGGCCGGATAAAGTGCCCGCCCCATGTTCTCCAAGGTCCTGATCGCCAACCGCGGCGAGATCGCGGTCAGAATCGTGCGGGCCTGTGAGGAGCTCGGCGTCGCCACCGTCGCCGTGTACTCCGAGCTCGACCGTGACGCGCTGCACGTTCAACGTGCCGACGAGGCCTACCTGCTCGGCCCCGGCCCGGCCGCCGAGAGCTATCTCAACATCGAGAAGATCCTCGAGGTCTGCACGCAGTCCGGCGCCGAGGCCGTGCACCCCGGGTACGGCTTCCTGGCCGAGAACGCCGGCTTCGCCAAGGCGCTGGAGGACGCCGGGATTGTCTTCATCGGCCCGCCGTCATCGGCGATCGAGGCGATGGGCTCTAAGACCCGCGCCCGCGAACTGATGCAGGCCGCCGGCGTGCCGATCGTTCCCGGCACGACGGAGCCCGTCGAGACGGTCGACGACGCTCGCACGGTGATCCAGGACACGATCGGGTATCCAGTCGCCGTCAAGGCGGCCGGCGGCGGCGGCGGCAAGGGCTTCCGCGTCGCGCTTACCGAGGACAAGCTCTCGGACGCCTTCGAGGGCGCGGCCCGCGAGGGCGAGAAGTTCTTCGGCGATGGGGCCGTCTACCTCGAGCGTTACCTGCCCGACCCGCGCCACGTCGAGGTCCAGGTGCTGGCCGACTCGCACGGCAACGTGATCCACCTCGGCGAGCGCGACTGCTCGCTGCAGCGTCGCCATCAGAAGCTGATCGAGGAGTCGCCCGCCCCGGCCGTCGACGAGGCGCTGCGCGCGAAGATCGGCGCGATCGCCACCGAGGCCGCCGCCGCGGTCAAGTACACCGGCGCCGGCACGATTGAGGGTCTGCTGCAGGACGGGGAGTACTTCTTTTTGGAGATGAACACCCGCGTCCAGGTCGAGCACTGCGTGACCGAGATGGTCACGGGGATTGACATCGTCAAGGAGGGCATCCGCGTCGCCGCCGGCGAGACGCTCTCGATCGGGCAGGACGATGTCGTCCTGCGCGGCCACGCGATCGAGTGCCGGATCAACGCCGAGGACGCCGCCAAGAACTTCGCTCCCGCGCCGGGGCCGATCGGCGCCTACCGTGAGCCGACCGGGCCCGGGGTACGGGTTGACTCGGGTGTCGGGCCAGGCTCGGAGATCAGCCCGATGTATGACCCGATGGTCGCCAAGTTGATCGTCTGGGACGTGGACCGCGAGCAGGCCACCGCCCGCATGCTGCGGGCCCTGGGCGAGTACGAGATCGAGACGCTCAAGACGCTGATCCCGTTTCACACGGCGATCCTCGCCACCGACCAGTGGGCCAACGCCGAGACCTGCCGTGACCTGATCGAGGACCGCGACTGGCTCAAGCAGCTCGCCTTCCCCGCCCCGGGGCCCTCGCAGGACGATGACGAGGACGAGAAGGTCGAGCAGAGCTACGTCGTCGAGGTGTCGGGCAAGCGTTTTGACGTCATCGTGATCGGGCCTCCTCCGCTGACTGGTGGCGTCGCCGGCAACGGCGCCGCGCCCGGCGGCCGCGCCGCACCCCGCCGC
>JALYTU010000753.1 GCA_030854125.1 Actinomycetota bacterium
TCAGTGTTTGTCATGCGAGAGCTGGCGCTCGGGCGCGAGATCGGTCAACGGGGTGTGGGGGTCCGCCAGCCGGTCGCGGTCGACGCGCAGGCGCGATGTGATCAGCGCCTGGATCTGTTCGGGGACGTCCCACACGTTGACGTTCATGCCGGCCACGATCCGTTCGTCTGAGAGCCAGAACGCGATGAACTCGCGCGACCCGGGGTCGCCGCGGAAGACCACCTCTTCCCCGCCGGTGGTATGCCCGCTGTACTCCATCCCGACCTCGTACTGGTCGGAGTAGAAGTAGGGGATGCGCTCGTAGGCGACTGGGTGGTCGAGGACGCGGTCGAGGGCGTCGGCTACGCCGAGCATGTTGCGCGCGGCGGCGGGCCCCTGGTGCAGCGCGTTGGCCCAGTGCTCGACGCGGAGCTGGCCGAACAGCGGATGGTGGGCGTTGGCGACATCGCCGGCAGCGAAGATGCCGGGGACTGCGGTCTCGAGTAACGCGTTGGTGACCAGCCCGTTGTCGACGACGATCCCCGTGTTCTCGGCCAGCGCGGTGCGCGGCGTCGCGCCGATTCCCGCGACGACGAAGTCACAGTCGATCACGCGCCCGTTGGAGGTACGCACCCGCTCGACCCGCTGGGCGCCTTCCAACGCTTCGACGCCGGTGCCCAGAACCATTTCGACGCCGTGGTCGGTGTGGATGTCGCGGTAGATCGCGCCGACCTCGGCGCCGAGCACCCGCTCCAGCGGCACCGCGCCCGGGTCGATTACCGTCACCTCCAGGCCGGCCTGGCGGGCCGTCGCCGCGACTTCGCATCCGATCCAGCCGGCGCCGATCACTACGAGCTTGCCGCCCCCGGCGATTCGCTTGCGCAGGCGCTCAGAATCGGGCAGGCTGCGTAGGTAGTAGACGTCGTCGAGCTCGGCGCCGGGGACCGACAAGCGCCGCAGCTGCGCCCCGGTGCTCAACAACAGCCGGTCGTAGGCGAGGCGCTCGCCGCCGTCGAGGACAACCTCGGCTGAGGCTTGATCGATCCGCTCGACGGTCGTCGCGGTGCGCAGCTCGATGTCGTGGGTCTCATAGAAGTCCTCGCCATGGACGTAGACCTTCTCGAGGCCGACCTTGCCGCTCAGGTAGTCCTTGGACAGCGGCGGGCGCGTGTACGGCCGCTCGGACTCTGAGCCGATCAGCACCACCCGGCCGTCGAAGCCAAGGTCGCGCAACGCCTCGGCCGCCTTTGCACCGGCCAGGCTGGCGCCTACTATGACGAACGTGTGCTTGCTCATCTGCTGCTCCCTTGGGTGACGCTGAGAACGACTTGCGACCCTTCGCGCGACCGTGATGGCCGTTGACGCGAAAGGAAACCTGGGCCTGCTCCATGCCCGTCTAGCGTCGCCTTTGGCCGCGGGTCTTACGCCGCCAGCTCCAGCCGATCCACGGTCCCCCAAACCCGCTGTCCCCAGGGGACCCGCCGACGCCCGTTTCTCGGCCCGTGGTTTGCTCGGCGTCAGATCTCGTCGCGGTAGCCGAAGAACTCGTGGTCCTCCTGGTAGCCGCCGTAGCCGGCGAAGCGTTCTGAGAAGTGGCGGACGAACTCGACTTCGCTGACCCATTTCACGTGCTTGAAGCCGAGCTGGTTCTCGACGCGCAGGCGTAGCGGCCGGCCGTGCAGGATCGGCAGGCGCTCGCCGTTCATCTCGTAGGCGAGCAGGCTCTGCGGGTGGCGCAGGTCGTGGATGCTGTGGGAGTCGTAGTAGACGCCGCCGTCCGCCCCGGTCGCGAGGGAGTAGAAGATCACCCACTGCGCCTCGGGGTCGGGGCGCACGAGGTCGATCAGAGCCGAGAACGGCAGGCCCCCCCATTCGGCGATCCCCGACCACCCCTGGATGCAGTTGTGCATCGTGATCTGGTCCTGCCGGGCCATCTCCTGCATGTCGGCCAAAGACAGCTCGACGGGGTTCTCGACTAGGCCACCGACCTTGAGGCGGTAGCCGCGGAAGTCCCCTTCGACTAGCGCGTCCCACGCGGGCCCCTCGGGCAGGCGGATGTGGTTGGGCCAGAAGTGCGGGCTGATGTCCTTACGCTCGTATTGCGCCTTCGGTGCGAAATGGTCGAAGAGCAGGTCCATCGTGCGGCCCACCGTCGCGTTGGAGAGACGCTGCAGCACGCGGGTGTGGGTCCACGACAGCCGCACGGCCCACACGT
>JALYTU010000754.1 GCA_030854125.1 Actinomycetota bacterium
GGACGACACGCTTGCGGCGAGGCTCGACCGGGGCGAGCTCGAGCGCCAGGACATGGTCGCCGTCGCGCGCGTGCTGGCACGATTTCATTCTCGAGCGCGACGGGTCCCGGCCGGCGACGCCCCTGTACTGACTGTCGAGCGGCGCTTCGAGCGAAACGTGCATCAGCTGCTGAGTTGCGTGGAGCGGCGCGGCGAACTTGACCGGGTGTTGGCGCTCGAGCGCTTCGCGCACGCGTTCATCGTGGCGCACGCCCAGACCTTCCGGGAGCGCGCAAGTCGCGGTCGCGTGCGCGAGGGCCATGGGGATCTCCGTGCCGAGCACGTGCTCGTCAATGAGGATGTGCGGATCGTCGATTGCGTCGAGTTTGACCGTGCCTTGCGCGAGCTCGACGTCGCGGATGACCTGGCGTTCCTCGTATTTGACCTCGTCGCCCGCGGAGGAGAGCGCTTCGGCGAGATGCTCGTGCGGGCGTACCGGGACGCGGGCGGAGAGCCAGGCGACGATGCGCTGATCGCGTTCTACGCCGCCTACCGCGCGCTGGTACGGGCCAAGGTAGCGCTCGTCCGGGCTGCCCAGCATCCGGCGGCGAGCGCGGCGCACGGACAAGCGAGCGCCCACGCCCGCGATCTGATCACGCTCGCGGAGCGATTCTCCTGGCGGGCGCGGCTGCCGCTCGTGATCGTGGTGTGCGGCGTCCCTGCGAGCGGCAAGTCGTCGCTTGCCGGCGCGCTCGCAGAGCTGTCCGGCTTGCCGCACCTGAGCTCTGACGTGACCCGCAAGCGGCTCGCGGGCATCCAGCCCACGCAGCCGGCATCGAGTGAGACCTACGGCCTGGAGTGGAACGCCCGCACCTACGCCGAGCTCGCGCGCCGGGCCGTCGGAGGGGTGGCCACCAATAGCGGCGCGATCGTCGACGCCACGTTCCGGCACCTCGCTGACCGCCAAGCGTTCGCGTCCTCGTTTGCCGCTACCGCGCCGCTGCTGTTCATCGAATGCCAGGCTCCCGGCTCCATCCTTGCCCAGCGGGCAGCGCAGCGCGAGCACGACCGAGAGCGCGTGTCCGACGCCGACCTTGCGGTCGTGCTGCGAGAGCGTCAGCGCTGGGAGCCGCTCGACGAGGTCCCCGCAAAAGCGCACGTGGCCGTGCGGAGCGATCGACCGCTCGATGAGCTCGTCGGTGACGTGGTCGCGCTGCTTGACCGGCGTCTGGCCCGACTCGCCTGGCCTACGTAGTCTGCGCAACAACATTTCGGGCACGGGCGGCTGGCGGATCGACTGGCTGCCCATAGGCTGGTTTGATGAACTCGAGCAACCTGCAGCCGTTCAGAGTTCTGGTCGTCGGCGGCGGCGTCGCCGCGCTCGAGGCGGCGCTCGCGCTGCGCGAGCTCGCGGGCGAGCGGATCCGCACGACGCTGCTCGCTCCAGAGCCCGAGTTCGTCTATTGCCCGCTGCGGGTGAGCGAGCCGTTCGCCCACCGCGGGGCACGCCACTATTCGCTGGAGGCGATCGCGCGCGACATCGGCGTCGAGCTCAAGCAGGACGCGTTCAAGTGGCTGGATCCGGCCAGCCGCGTCGTTCACACCGAGGGCGGAGAGCAGCTCTCATACGACGTGCTGTTGCTCGCGCTTGGCGCAATTTCGCGCTCGCGCTTTAGGCACGCGCTGACACTCGATGACCGGCACCTGGATGAGCAACTGCACGGGCTGATCCAGGATGTGGAAGGCGGATACATCCGAAAGCTCGCGTTCATCGTGCCTGCTCCGATGCCGTGGCCGCTGCCGATCTACGAGCTGGCGCTGATGACCGCGCGGCGAGCGTGGGACATGAACGACGACATATCGGTCACCCTCGTGACCCCTGAAGACGCGCCGCTGGCGATCTTTGGCCAGGCGGTCAGTGATGCGGTGGAGCTGTTGCTGCAGAAACACAGGATCCTCATGATCACCTCGGCTCACTGCGAAACCCCGGAGGCAGGTCAGGTATCGATCCATCCAGGCTCGCGTCGCCTGCACGTCGACCGCGTGATCACGTTGCCGGAGCTGTCCGGGCCCTCCACGTCGGGGGTTCCCAAGCAAGCCGCAAACGGGTTCATCTCGATCGACGCCCACTGCAAGGTGCAGGGCCTCGAGCGCGTGTACGCGGCCGGGGACGCAACCGATTTCGCTGTCAAGCACGGAGGCATCGCCGCCCAG
>JALYTU010000129.1 GCA_030854125.1 Actinomycetota bacterium
GCTCACGCCGGTCACAGAGGCGGTCAACGACTGGCGTCCAGACCTCGCGGTCGGCGCCGAGGGGGTGCAACAGCAACAGTGCGGGACCCGAGCCCCTCCGCGTGTAGGCGATATCAGCAGTGTCGCGCTCCCGGGTGGGGGACTCCCGGGGAGTGCGCTGTACGTCCCGCGTCGCGGTCACCGGCCGAGCCGGCGCTTGGCGCGCTGGGTCGGTGCCGCCTCGTGACGGGCCAGAGAATCGCCGATCAGCCAGATCGTCGGCGGCCACAGGCCGACGAACAGCGCCCGACGCTCAGCGTTGCCGCGCTCGTCCTGATCGACGGTCTTGGCCCGGATCCACAGTCCGATGCACAGGCCGATCGCCCCCATCGAGGAGGCCTGCATGATCCCGGCCCGCAGGCCGCAGCGGTACAGCAGGGCGCTGAGCATCTGCCGATCCTACTGAGCGAGCACGCCCGGCCGGGGTAGGCTCGCAAGCATGCCGCGACGTCCATCCCCGACCCGCCGGTGGCTGACCGCCGCCACCTGGCCCGTCGGAGTCATCGTCACCTCGTGGGGTTACGTGTGGCGTTCAACCCCTCTGCACCGTCATGAGATCCTCGAGCCGAGTGCCGACACCCATCTGCCTCCTGAGTACCCGGCGGGGGTCGAGCCGGGCGAGGTGCAGGGTGTACCGGAGGGCTTTGGACCGCTGTTTCATCGCCGGTACAGCACCAGGATCCGCGAGAGCCCGCTGACCGCCGAGGAGCTGTTCGCCCAGGTCACCGAGAACCTCAACCGAGCAGCTCCGATCACCATGGCTCGCTTTCAGCGGGTGCGCGGCGATGCCGACACGCTCGCGCTCGCCGACGAATACGTGGTACGCATGCCGGGGCCGTGGGACGGGCCGGTTCGGGTAATCGAACGTAGCCCGCGCTCGTTTCGTCTCGCCACGCTCGCGGGCCACCTGGAGGCGGGGCAGATTGCGTTCCGGGTGATCGACGGCGACCTCATCACCTTCGAGATCGAGTCCTGGGCGCGCAGCTCCAACCGGTACTCAAACGTTCTCTACCACCATGTGCGGATGGCCAAGGAGGTCCAGCTGCACATGTGGATCAGCTTCCTGGAGGGTGTCGTCAAGCTGTCTGGGGGCCGCATGACCGGTGGGATCACGATCGACACCCGGCGGGTTGAGGCAGGGTTCTCGCCGTGAAGCTGACCCCGGGGACCCGCCGCCGCCTGGCCGTCATGGAGACGCGCCCGCTCAACTTTGACCCCGACGACGTCGATTTCGCCGACCCCGGGCCGGGCTGGAACGTCGATGATCGCTTCCAGGCGCTGCCGACCGAGGCCCCGGGAGCACCCGAGCCGGAGGGCAGCTTTGAGATCGCCACGCGGCTGATCCGCGGCTACGAGTTCGCCGACCCGTCGCTGGTGCGGGCCTATTACGACCCCGACGCGCCGTTGCAGGGCCGCACGATGCTGCTCGAACTGCGCGCGCTCAACCTGATCGGCGTGTTCGTGGGGGTCCGGGTCAACGCCGTCTACGAGGAGGACCGCCACCACGACGGCCGCGACGTCCACGTCTTCGGCTGGAACTACCGGACGCTGGAGGGGCACGTCGAGTGCGGCCAGATGGACTGGGAGGTGTGGAAGTGGCCCGACACCGGGCAGGTCGCCTTCCACGTGCACGCCATCTCGCGGCCGGCCTCGATCGCCAACCCGATCATCCGGATCGGCTTCTTCGTGCTCCGTGGCCACGAGCGGGGCCTGTTTCTCTCCAGCACCGACCGGCGAATGCGCGAGCTGACCGCGGCCGGATTGGGGGACGGGAACCGCAGCGCACGGATTCGCGACGCCAGCGACGAATTCACCGCCCGCTCAATCAAGGACAGCGGCGCCCATGACGACCTCGCCCAGCAGGTCGACGAGCCCCGCAGGTGAACCATTTCGGCGTTGGCGGAGTACTGACAGCATGAGCGTTCTCGCTACGCTGCGCATGTACCTGCGCCGCACCCCCAAGCTGTCTGAGCCCACCGACCTCTACGCCCACGAGGTCAAGCTCCTGGACGGCGGCCAGCTGGATCTCGCGAGTCTGCGCGGCAACCCCACGCTGTTCGTCAACACCGCCTCCAAGTGCGGCTACACGCCCCAGTACGAGGGTCTGCAGAAGCTGTATGACAACTACGGCGCGCGCGGCCTGCAGATCGTCGGTTCCCCCTCGGCGGATTTCGCCGACCAGGAGTTCGACGACGCTCAGGAGATCGGCGCCTTCTGCCAGAAGAACTACGGCGTCAGCTTCCCGCTCACCGAGCCCACCTCGGTCCGGGCCGACCCGGATCCGCTGTGGACCGATCTCGCCCGTCAGCCGAACTCGGGCCCTCCCGGGTGGAACTTCACCAAGTACCTGGTCGGAGCCGACGGCAAGCTCGTCGCGCGCTTCGGGACCAAGGTCGTGCCCGAGGACCCGAAGATCGTTTCGGCGATCGAGACGGCGCTGCCGGTCTGAGGGTTTGGCCCCGAGCGGGCGCCACCAGCGTCGCGCTCAGAGCCCGAGGTCATCGGTCGTCATGATCTAACCGATGACCGTCGCCACCGTCTTCGCCGCGCCCACCGCCGTGACCGGGTACGCCGCGATCGGCATCGTGGTGCTGATGGTCGGGCTGTGGCTGGTCAGCATCCGCGTGCACGACGTGTCGATCGTCGATCCGGTCTGGGGACCGGCGTTCGTACTCGTCGCGGTGATCGCCGCGACGACGGGCAGCGGAGACAGCGGCCGGCGTTGGCTGCTATTCGTGCTGGTGGCCTTGTGGGGCGGCCGGCTCGGGCTGTACCTCGTGTCGCGCAAGCTCGGAGATCGCGAGGAGGACAAGCGCTACCGGGTCATGCGCGAGCGCAAGGGCGACGCCTTCATCCCCTGGAGCTTGGTGATGATCTTCGGTCTGCAGGGGTTGTTGGTCCTGATCGTCTCGCTTCCGGTGCAGGTCGCGGCCGGGCGACCGGCGGGCCTGGGGGTCAGCGCGATCCCCGGGGTCGTTCTGTTCGTCATCGGGCTGGCCTTCGAGGCGATCGGCGATGAGCAGCTACGGCGCTTCAAGGGCCGCGCGGATTCCAAGGGGGAGGTCATGGATGAGGGGCTGTGGCACTACACCCGCCATCCCAACTACTTTGGTGACTTCTGTGTCTGGTGGGGGCTGTGGCTCATCGTGCTGCCCGCCGGCGGAACCTGGTGGACGCTGATCGGCCCGGTCCTGATGAGCACGTTGCTGATTCGCGTATCGGGCAAGGCGCTGCTCGAGCGAGACATGGCCAAGCGCCGGCCCAAGTACGTGGACTACGTCAAGCGCACGTCGGGGTTCTTCCCACTGCCGCCAAAGCGTCACGCCGACTGAAGGGTCAGGCCGGGGCGCGCGGCGCGAGCAGATAGTGGCTGACCAGCCACCGGTTACCACGGCGGTAGCGCCAGATCACGTCGGTGGAGATGAGAAACAGCCGCCAGGTCGCCAACAGTCGGCGCGCTTGGGGCTCGGTGCGCCCGGAGGCGCGCAATACCGACAGAGCCTCGTCGGAGCGCGCATCGAGCTGGGCCAGCCACGCCTGCAACGTCCGCGCGTAATGGGTGCCGGGCACGATCCACTCGTCCTGCAGCACGAGGTCGGACTGGAAGTGGGGCAGCAGCTCGTGGCTGGGCATCAGGCCGGCGGTGAAGAAGCGCGCCGCCGCCCACGTTCCCTGAAATAGATACGGCAGCGTCCGGTGGCTGAAGACGTGAATGAACGCCCGCCCGCCCGCGGGCTCAAGCCAGGTCGCGACCCGCGCCAGCAGCTCGCGCCAGTTGCGCATGTGCTCGAACATCTCGATCGACATCACGCGATCGAAGCTGCCTTCCGGGACGAAGTCGTTGACGTCGGCGGTGATGATCTCGAGGTTGCGCAAGCCGCGACGGTCGGCCTCGGCCTCAATCCACTCGCGCTGGCCGTGGGAGTTGGAGACCCCGGTGATCTGCGCCAGCGGGTAGTGCTCGGCCAGCCACAGCGACAGCGAGCCCCAGCCACAACCGAGGTCGAGGATTCGCATCCCGTCGGCGACCTGCGCCCGCTCACAACTCAAGGCGAGCATCGCCTCCTCGGCCTGCGCGAGCGTCTGCACACCATCTGACCACAGGCAGCCCGAGTACTTGCGCCGCGGCCCGAGGATCAGCCCGAGAAACGCGGCCGGCAGCTCGTAATGCTGCTCGTTGGCCGTCTCGGGCAGCTCGGCGATCGGGCCCGTCGACATGCGCTTGATCAGCGCCCGCAGCCGCGCCTGCTGGCCGATGACCCCGCCGGCGGACGCGCGCCGCTCGCGATCCCAGGCCCCGAATAGCGAGCCCGCCCGCAGCAGCCAGTCCGGGATCAGGCTGCGCTGCAGGACCGCGTCGAGCAGCTCATAGCGTCGCGGCTCGCGGCGGGCAGAGGAGGTGGTGGCACGGGAGCGCATGGGGATATTCTCGGCCTGTGAGCGCGAGCTTCGTTCATACCTGCATTCGCGTTCGCGACGTCGACAGATCAGTCGCCTTCTACGGGCTGCTCGGCTTCGAGCACCGCGACGGGCGGCTGAACGGTTTGGCCACGCAGGGGATCGAGCGCATCGACGGGGAGTTCCCCACCCCGCAGGACCCGCCGCGCTCGTCCGTGCAGGACTGAGCACCGCCGGCCAGACGATTACGAGTCGGACGCGAACCCCGGCGTCGACGCCACCGCGCGCGGCCGTCGCCGGCGAGATACGCGCCCGGGGATGAGAACTCTTACGCGTAGCGAGACCGAGAAGTGGGGATCCTGTGAATAGGGCCTCACCCGAGCCCAGCCGACCGTCCGAGCCGCGTATGGTTTGCCCTTGATTCCGCGACAGGAGACACCTTTGTCAGACCAAGACCGTCCCATCACCACCACCGACTCCGGCATTCCCGCCAGCAGCGACGAGTACTCGCTCACCGTCGGGCCTCAGGGCCCGATCGTCCTGCACGACCACTACGTCGTGCAGAAGATGCAGCACTTCAACCGCGAGCGCGTGCCCGAGCGTGTCGTGCACGCCAAGGGCTCCGGCGCCCACGGCTGCTTCGAGGTCACCAACGACATCTCGCAGTTCACCAAGGCCAACATCTTCTCCGCGGTCGGCAAGAAGACCGAGATGTTCGCCCGCTTCTCGACGGTGGCCGGTGAGCAGGGCTTCCCCGACACGGTGCGCGACCCTCGCGGATTCGCGCTGAAGTTCTACACCGAGGAGGGCAACTGGGACATGGTCGGCAACAACACGCCGGTCTTCTTCGTCCGTGACACGACGAAGTTCCAGGACTTCATCCACTCCCAGAAGCGCCAGCCCCACACCGGGATGCGCTCCAACGACATGCAGTGGGACTTCTGGACCCTGTCGCCCGAGTCGGCTCATCAGGTGACGATTCTCATGTCCGACCGTGGCATCCCGGCGTCCTTCCGCCACATGCACGGCTTCGGCTCGCACACCTATTCGCTCGTGAACGCGGGCGGCGAGCGGTCCTGGGTCAAGTTCCACTTCCAGACCCAGCAGGGGATCGAGAACCTCTCCGAGTCCGACGCCGCCCGCCTGGCCGGTGAGGACGGCGATCATCATCGCCGCGACCTCTACGAGGCGATCAAACGGGGCGAGAACCCCGAGTGGATCCTCAAGGTCCAGGTGATGCCGTTCGCCGAGGCGGCCGATTACCGCTTCAACCCGTTCGACCTCACCAAGGTGTGGCCCAAGGGCGACTACCCGCTGATCGAGGTCGGCCGGATGGTGCTCGACCGCAACTACGAGCACTTCTTCGCCGAGGTCGAGCAGTCGAGCTTCTCTCCGGCCAACCTCGTGCCCGGTCTGGGGCTCTCCCCGGACAAGATGCTGATGGGTCGCGTGTTCAGCTACCACGACACCCACCTGCACCGGATCGGCGCCAACTACGAGCAGCTGCCGATCAACCGGCCGCACAGTCCGGTCAACTCCTATAACCAGGACGGGCAGATGACGTACGAGAACTCGGGCGCCCAGCCCCCGTACGCCCCCAACTCCTACGGCGGCCCGATGGCCGACCCGGCTCAAGGCTCGGACCTCACGTGGGCGGTGGAGTCCGCGGAGATCCAGCGTGCGGCCAACGTCAAACACGCCGAGGACGATGACTTCGGCCAGGCCGGAACGCTGTACCGCACGACGATGGACGACGCAGGCCGCGAGAACCTGCTGAACGCCATCGTCGGGCACGCCGGCGCTCCCGAGGTGACCGACATGATCAAGGGTCGCGTGGTGGCCTACTGGTCCGGGGTTGATTCCGACCTCGGCCAGAAGGTGGCTGACGGCCTTGGTATTGCCAAGGACGAGCAGGCCAACGCCAAGGTCGCCGAGATGGCGGGCCGCGCGTAAGCGGTCGATCTGTTCCGGACGCCGGCGTGGGCTCGTGCGCTCACGCCGGGATCCGGCTGAGTCCAATGCCGCCGAGCTCGGCCGGCTGTGGACCGTTCACCTGCCGACGACGGTGATCCGGCTGATCCGTCAGCCGTAGCGCGCGCCGTCGACCAGACGGCGCCGCCCGATCGGACCGGGCAGCGCGATGCGCGCGGGAGTCTCGGGGTTCGGAGACCGAATCTGAAATCCGTCCGCTGGGGTCACGAACATCGTGAGCACCAGTTCTTGGGCTTCCACATACAGATCAGGCGCGAGCAGGCGGCGGTCGGCGCGCTTTCCGCCTGCCCACGTTTGTTCGGTGACAAGTACCCGCACGACGGCGTCATCCGGATGGGGCTCGATGTTCGGATCTAGGCGCCATTCGGATGCGCGGACCCCATCGCGCGTGACCCGCAGCGGCCGTGCCGTGCTCACCGCGAAGCACGACCACTTGCGCCGCCGGACGTCGTGGCGCATGGCGACGGTGACCAACGCGGGCGGGCGTCCGCGCCCGAACAGGACCTCATCGTCGGCGCGAGCGAGCACCCGCCAGCCACCGAGGCCCGGCGCCGGGGCGCCACCCTGCGGCGCTCTCTGGCGAGCGAGCTGCGCTACCAAAGCGGCGACGGGGGGATCCTGATGGTCAAGCTCATCGGCCGCAGCGCCGAGCGCAGCCGGCGAGAAAGGCAAACCGGCGCCGTCGCTGATCAGCTGGGGGTCACGCGGGAC
>JALYTU010000755.1 GCA_030854125.1 Actinomycetota bacterium
GTCCACTAGACCATATGGAGGTTGTCGTCCGGCCTGAGTTGTAGATATTGGCCGGTCCCCCTGCGACGCGCTCGTGGGGTGATGTGTAGCCGTGCGGGTGGCACCCCGCGCGGCGCCCGCAACCGCATGAGGAGGAACCGACCGTGACCAAGGTTCGCACCTGGGTCGGCTTGGACGTGCACGCCGCGACGGTGGTGGCGTGCGTGGTCGACGCCGAGTCGGGGGAGATGATCGTGCAGCGCTTGTCGGGAGAGACGGCTGGTGTGGTTGGGTTCTGCGTGGGGCTGCCGGCGCCGGTGCGTGTCGCGTATGAGGCCGGTCCGACGGGGTTCGGGCTTGCCCGGGCGCTGCTGGCGGCCGGGGTCGGGTGTGTGATCGCGGCGCCGGGGAAGATCGAGCGTCCTGCGCAGGATCGAGTCAAGACCGATCGCCGGGACGCCGAGCGGCTGGTGCGGCTGTTGATGATCGACGGATTGCACGCGGTCAGGGTCCCAAGCGGTGAGCAGGAGGCGCTGCGTGACCTGGTCCGTGCGCGCGAGGACGTCCGCGGCGATCTGATGCGCGCGCGCCACCGGATGGGGAAGCTGCTGCTGCGTCATGACGTGCGCTATGACGGCGTCGGGGACAATTGGACGCACCGTCACCGCCAGTGGCTCTCGATGGTGCGGCTCACCGAGCGCGGCGCGCAAGCGACGCTCCTTGACTACCTCGGCGCGATCGACGCGCTGATGATCCGCCGCGACCAGCTCGAGGCGACGATCTCAGAGCTGGTCCCGGTCTCGCCGTGGGCGCGTGACATCGCCCGGCTGCGGTGCATGCGCGGGATCGACACGCTGACCGCGGTCGGGCTGTGCGCGGAGATCTCAGACTTCGCGCGGTTTGAGCACCCCAAGCTGCTGATGAGCTACGTCGGGCTGGTGCCCTCCGAGAACAGCTCAGGCCAGACCCGCCGCCAAGGGGCGATCACCAAGTCAGGCTCCCAACACGCCAGACGGCTGCTGGTCGAGGCCGCCTGGCACTACCGCCGCCCGCCGCGACTGAGCACCCGACTCAAAGCCCGCCAAACAGAGCAGCCCGCCGTCGTGATCGCGACCGCCTGGAAGACCCAGCAGCGGCTGCATCAGCTCTGGCGGCGACTGGACACCCAGCGCGGCAAACGCAAGACGATCGTCGCGGCGGCTGTCGCCCGGCACCTCGTCGGGTTCTGCTGGGCGATCGTGACCGTCGACACCGACACGCACACACCAGCCTAAACGCAAACCCATGGAGCACCAGACCCACGACACTCGACTGAGGAGGCGGCGGAACGCGCCTGGCCACCACCACGCGCGAGAGCACCCGCGACGCTGCTATG
This sequence comes from Actinomycetota bacterium, assembly GCA_030854125.1. GTDB lineage: Bacteria > Actinomycetota > Thermoleophilia > Solirubrobacterales > Solirubrobacteraceae > Palsa-465. The sequence continues at coordinate 1,355 of JALYTU010000755.1, forward strand.
AGCAACCGCCCCGGCGGCCACGCTCGACGTTAGACAGCGGACTCTCACGACGAAACCCGGTCCTGCGGTACCCAACCCGCGCATATCAGCCTGACCACGCGTCGCGCACCCGCCAGGACCGCCGCCTCCTCAGCCGAGCACAACCACCCAACCAACGAAGACCCGCCGGCCGGAGCTTGACAAACACACCTCCATATCAGCAGCAGAGCTGCTAGCACGCGTGCCCGGATTCCGCGCGTTGCCCTGCTGTAACCGTTGCGCGGCCTTGAGCGCGAGCGGCGCTGGGCGGGTCATGTGCTTCATGCAGCGGCTCGTCCCGCGGCACCTGAGCGGCCCGCCGATGGCTCCACGCGCGATCTAGATTCTGGCGAGTCATCGTTAGCGCTGGCTCGCGACCCGCAGGTAGCGGACCACAGTCGGTCCCCGACTCGCGCTGGCGCGACCGGCGGTCGTCAGGGCGACGCCGAACCCGCCGGGTAGCCCGGTGATCCCCTGGTATTCCCCGAGCGAACCGCCCTCGTTGAGGTTCACCCCTTCCGCGAGCCGAAATGGCCCGGCGAGTCTGAGCCGCGACCAGGTGCGACCGCGGTCCGGAGAACTCGCGAGATGCGCAACCACGTCCGTCGCGCCCGCGGCCCCGCTAGCGCCGGGGGCGCCCTGCAGCCACAGCACCCCAACGCGGCCGTCGGGGGCGACGGCGACGCTGGACTCAAACGCGCGGGTCGTTATCCGGGCGACGCGCAGCCGCCGCCAGGTCGCGCCGCGATTGCGTGAGCGAAACAGGAGAACCTCGCCACCGCTCAGCCCTGAGGGCGCGGTCCAGGTCGCGTAC
>JALYTU010000130.1 GCA_030854125.1 Actinomycetota bacterium
GTGGTGTCGAGCACGTGGGCGCCCGGCACGGCGTTGACGGCATCGGTCAGCCGGGGCCAGTCGGCGGCGTCCCCGGTGGCGACGGTGATGTCGCGCACCGTGAGCGCATCCTCAACCGCCACCAGGGCGACGGCGCCGATCGTCCCGCCGGCGGCACCGATCGCGCTCGCGACCTGACCGAGCATGCCGGGTAGGTGATCGATTTCGACGCGGAGCGTCAGGCTGTACTGCGCGGACGGGGTGGCGGCCATCTCGGCGGCCATCTTATGCCGCCGGCCATCGCTCCGCCGGGCGCCCGGGCGCGGGGTCGCCGCTGGGCGGGGCCGGGCGGGGAGATAGGCTCAGGCGACGATGGCCGATGAGCTCTTCCTGATCGACGGCAACAGCCTCGCCTACCGCGCCTTCTTCGCCCTGCCGGAGTCGATCGCCACCTCGACCGGAGTCCCGACCAACGCGATCTTCGGCTTCGCCTCGATGCTGGTCAAGATCCTTACCGACTACGGCCCCAAGGCGACAGTGGTCGTCTGGGACGCGGGGTCGAGCGGGCGCAAGGAGGTCTACTCCGAGTACAAGGCGCAGCGCTCCAGCCGCCCCGATCTGCTCAAGGAGCAGTGGCCGCACCTCGCGCCGATCGTCGACGCGTTCGGCTACCGCAACCTGAAGGTGGACGGGTTCGAGGCCGACGACGTGATCGCCTCGATCGCCGAGCGCGCCAAGACGTCTGACCCCCCCGTGGACGTGATGGTGGTAACCGGGGACCGCGACGCCTACCAGCTCGTGGATGACCGCGTGCGGATCATGACCACCTCACGCGGCATCACCGACACCCGCGTGTATGACCGCGAGGGCGTGATCGACCGCTACGGGATCCCGCCCGAGCTGGTCCCCGACTTCATCGGACTCAAGGGGGACACGAGCGACAACATCCCCGGCGTCCCGGGGATCGGGGACAAGACCGCCGCCGATCTGCTGCAGCGGTTCGGCACCCTTGAATCGGTGCTCGCGAGCATCGAGGAGATCAGCGGCGCCAAGCGCAAGGAGAACCTGACCAACCACGCCGACGACGCCCGCATGTCCAAGCTGCTGGCCACCGCCAAGCGCGACATCCCGGTTGACCTGGACGTGACCAGCTACGTGTCCGCCGAGCCCGACCGGTCGCGGCTGCGCGAGGTGTTCCGCGAGTTCGAGCTGCGCGATCCGCTGCGCCGGCTCGAGGAGGCGCTCGGGTCCGCGGATGCCGCCGCACCGGCCCCGGAGGCCGAGACGGCGCTCACCGCCACCGTTGTGTCGGGCTCGGTGCAGGACGCATCCGGCCTGCCTGAGGGCGAGGTCGCCGTGACCGTCCGGGCCCCCGAGACACCCGAGGGCGCCCTGTTCGGCGAGCAGCCCGAGTGGCGCTTTGCCGCCTACCACGCGGCCTCCGGACGGCTGCTGGCCGGGGACGCGAAACGTCCCGAGGAGCTCGTGCGCGCGATCGCCGACCGGCCCGTCGTCGCCCACGACGCCAAGGCGCTCGGGCTCGTACCCGACCGGCTGGCGCACGACACCGAGGTCGCCGCCTACCTGCTCGAGCCGGCGCGGCGTGCCTACCCGTTCCGCGAGCTCTGCGAGGAGCGGGGTCTGGCCACCGACATCGAGGACGAGGCGGGCAGTGACGCGCGCCTGGTCGCCGCGCTCGCCGACTGGCAACGCGAAGAGATCCGCGGCCGTGGTCTGACCGACCTGCTGCAGAAGGTCGAGCTGCCGATCGTCCGCATCCTGCGCGACATGGAGCTCGCGGGGGTCAAGCTCGACACCGAGGCGCTGGCGGGCATCTCCGAGCGGGTCAAGACCGAGGCGGACGCGCTTGAACGCGAGATCTACGAAATCGCCGGGGAGGAGTTCACACTCGCTTCGCCGCGGCAGCTCGAGGAGGTCCTGTTCTCAAAGCTCGGGCTGTCGCGTAAGCGACGCGGCAAGACCGGGTACTCGACCGACGCCCGGGTCCTGCAGGCGATCCGCGACGAGCACCCGATCATTGCCAAGATCGAACGCTGGCGCGAGCTGACCAAGCTCGCGCAGACCTACCTGGACGCGCTGCCGCTGCTCGTCGACGAGCGCAGCCGCCTGCACACGACCTTCAACCAGACCGCCGCTACCACCGGGCGGCTGTCCTCCAACAACCCCAACCTGCAGAACATCCCGATCCGTACCGCCCTCGGGCGCGAGATCCGGGCCTGCTTCATCGCTGAGCCGGGCCATTTGCTCGTGTCCGCGGACTACTCGCAGGTCGAGCTGCGCCTGCTCGCGCACATCGCCGGCGAGGACGTGCTCAAGGAGATCTTCCGGCGCGGCGAGGACGTGCACACCGCCACCGCCTGCCGGGTCTTCGGGGTTCAGCCCGACCAGATCGATCCGGGCATGCGCTCGAAGTCCAAGATGATCAACTACGGCATCGTCTACGGCCTGTCGGCCTACGGTATGGCCGACCGTCTCGGAATCGCCCAGTCCGAGGCGGATGAGTTCATCACGCGCTACATGGAGGGCTTCCCGGCCGTGCAGCGGTTCATCGAGGCGACGATCGAGCAGGGCACCGAGCACGGGTACGTGTCGACGCTGTTCGGCCGCCGACGTCAGGTCCCCGAGCTGCGGGCGCGGCGCTGGGAGCTGCGCAAGCAGGGCGAGCGGTTCGCGGTCAACATGGTCATCCAGGGGACCGCGGCCGACATCATGAAGGTGGCGATGGTCGAGTGCGACCGGGCCCTCACCGAGGCCGGGCTGGAGAGCCGGCTCGTGCTCCAGATCCACGACGAGCTCCTGTTCGAGGGGCCCGCGGCCGAGGCCGAGCAGGTCCGCGCGCTTGCGGTGCACGAGATGGCCAACGCTTACCCGCTCGATCCGCCGCTGGCCGTCGAGGCGGGCACCGGCTCCGACTGGCTGTCGGCCAAGTAGCGCAACTTCGCGCCTCCGGCACCGTTCCTCTGGGCATGCACATCCGTGTGGCGCTGCTGGTCGCAGCCCTCGCGTTCGCCACCGGCGCGCCCGGCGCGCGCGCCTCATACCCCGGCCGGGCCGGCGCGATCGTCTACGACGACGCCAACTCGAGCTTCGATCCGCTCAACAACGGCGCCACGGCGTACACCGAGTCGCTGTCCGCGCTGTCCCCGGGCGCTGCGGCGCAGAGCGTGCTCCGGTGCCAGGGCAGCGATGTCGGCTTCCTAAACGGCCCGCAATACTGCCCGGCGTCGGCGCCGGGCTTCTCGCCCGGTGGGACCACGCTGGTTGTCTCGGGGACCGAGTATCAGCCCGACGGGACCGCGGGACCCGATCCGAGCGACTGCAGCTACAGCGACGCCTGTCCCAAGGGGTTGATCCTGGCCGATGCCAACGGCTCGAACCCGCGGCTGCTGCCGGCCGGCGTGCTCGACGCCGAGCACCCGGCCTTTTTGCCTGACGGAAAGCACGTGGTGTTCGCCGGCAGCATGATCTTGCACGGCGTCCGCGACCTCTACACGGTCGCCACCGACGGCAGCGACCTCACTCAGCTGACCACCAACGGCGCCGACGACCCGGCGCCGTGCCCAAACGGCGCGCTGCTCTACACCCACCGTGGCGATGTCTATCGGCGCGCGGTCGGCGGTAGGCGCACGGTGCGGCTGACCAGCCAGGGGGGAGCGTCGTTCCCCGACTGCGCGCATGACAGCCGGGCGATTGCCTTCGTGCGTCACGCGACCCTCTACACGGCAACCATCAACGGCACGCACCTACGGCGCCTGGGCACCGCGGGCGTCGTCTCCGGCCATCCGGCCTACTCGCCGGCCGGAGGCGCGATCGCGATCGCCACCGACCGGCGCTGCACTTCGCACTGCGGCGGGCACTTCCCGCAGTGCACGAACATCACGGTTCGGATCGAGGTGCTCGACCTCGCCGGGCGCCGGCGCGCCGCCTCGGTGGCCGGGCGCAACTATTGTTCGTCGGACGGCGACCTCGGTGGGGATGTGATCGAGGGGATCGGTTGGCAGCCGCTCAGCCGAGTTGGAAGATGAAGTCGTAGGCCTTGCCGCCGTTGCGCGACAGCAGTCTCATCTGTCCGCGCGCCTCGCGGTACGCGCCGGTGCCGCCGGTGATCGAGAGCACGGAGTTACGGGTGTCATAGAAGGGGCCCTGGACGGTGATCTGACCGCCGTGCAGGAATGTCGTCCACAGGCACTCGAAGATGCCCAGCTTCGGGTCGACGCGAGTGCAGAAGCCCTCGTCGTGGCCGACCTGTTTGGTGTTTGCGGCGTTGAAGACGGGGTTATTGAAGGTCAGGATGTTGCCCTTGACGTCTTTGCCGCCGCCGGTTGGGACCTCGGTGTCGGTGATCGCGTGCTCGATGACGTGCACGGTGGTGCCGGGCGCATGAGCGGTGCGGGCGACACCGGTACCGGCGGCGCCGAGCGTGGCCAGGGCACTCGCCACGGTGAGCGCGAGCGCGGTTCGGCGCAACCGGTGGGGCCGGCGCGGGTTCCTGTCAGGCATGGGAGTTCTCCTCGTCGTGGACCTCAGATGGCCGGGGATCGTACGCCGCCGCGCCGAGCCCGTCCAGACTCACGAGCGGCCCATCCCGGGCCCGGCGTCGGGCCGCGGCGTCCAGCCGCTGGCTCAGGCCACGGCGAGCGCGGTCGCCGAGACGGATCCCGCGGGGCGACCGGCGGCCACGAAGTCGGGGTGCGCGACCGCGAGGTAATGGTTGAACGACCAGTCGACGAAGCGCTTGGTGGCCATCGCGCCGAGCGCGGGGCCCAGCGCCCGGGGCGCGATGCGGGGCACGAGCCGCTGCGCACGCAACATCCAGCGAAACGCGAGCTCGTGCTCGGCCGAGAACGCGTGGTAGCGGACCAGGGCCTGCTCCCGCGTCTGCTCGCCGGAGACGACCGCGCGCAGCTCGCGCCCGCAGGCCAGCCCGAAGTACAGCGCGGTTCGGATCCCCTCGGCGGTGAGCGGCAGGCAGTGGCCGGCCGAATCGCCTGTGAAGAAGATCCCGTCCTCGGTGGCGGGCCGCAGTGCGTGCGGGATCCAGTTGCCCTGATAGCGGACCGTTTCGGCCTGCAGATCGTCGGCGAGGCGGACCGTCGGCTCCTTGACGTGGAAGCGAGGGTCAAAGGATCCGACGCCGATCCGCAGCTCGTCAGCGGCCGGAAAGCTCCATCCGTACCCGGCCGGAACGTAGCGGCGGTCGATCCAGATCTCGAGGTCGCGGCCGCCGCCGAATGGATGCACCTCCAGGCCGCGGGACAGCAGCGCGTCGGGGGGCTGCACGTTAGGCCCGGCACCCAGGATCCGCCGCCAACCGAGTGCGTCGACGATCAGTCTGGCGTGGATCTCCCCGCGGTCGGTCGTGACCACGTGGCTCGCGCGCGATTCCACCGTTGCGGTCTCGAACGTGAACTCGCCCTGCGCGGCCAGCGCGGCGCACAGGGTCCGGTAGTCGAAGGTCGAGAACGTCCACGGAAGGTCGTAACGGGCCGTGCGGTAGGGCGAGTGGATGACCAGCTCGCCGAAGGTCTGGCGCAGTGACTCCTGGAGGCCCAGAGCGGTCAGCCAGGCCGTGGGGATCCCGCAGGCCGAGGTCTGTCGCTCGCCGATCTCATAGCGGTCCACGACCAGCACGTCTGCGCCGCTGCCGGCCAGCTCGCGCGCGACGGCGAGACCGGCGAAGCTTGCCCCGCAGATGAGGACGTCACAGTCGTGCTGCAGGGGGGTACGATCGGCACCCCGCTTGGTGGCTCGTCTGGGCATGGCGGCTGATGATAGGGAGGGTCGCCGGGCCGGCCGCACCGCGCTCGCCGGGTGGCTATCCTCCGAGGACTTATGTCCTCAACCTCAACTTTGATTCCTGCCCCCGACCAGGGCCACGCCACGGTCGTCGAGGGCTCTGACGGTCTGCTGCTGGAGATCGACGGCCAGATCGTCCCCAACTACGACGCCACCCTCCATCCTTTCCAGGAGGGGGATGTCGTCACCGGCAACGTCGTCCGGATCGACAACGACGAAGTGCTCGTTGACATCGGCTACAAGTCCGAGGGGGTCATCCCCGCCTTCGAGCTGTCGATCCGCAAGTCGGTCGACCCCGCCGACGAGGTCGAGCTCGGCGAGGAGGTCGACGCGCTGGTCCTCACCAAGGAGGACCAGGACGGTCGGCTCATCCTGTCCAAGAAGCGCGCCCGCTTCGAGAAGGCATGGCGGCGCATCGAGGCCGCGGCCGAGTCCGGTGAGCCGGTCCACGGCGCGGTCATCGAGGTCGTCAAGGGTGGCCTGATCATCGATCTCGGCGTTCGCGGCTTCCTGCCCGCGTCGCTGGTCGACATCCGCCGCGTGCCCAACCTCGATGAGTACATGTCCCAGACGATCGAGTGCAAGGTGATCGAGCTCAACCGCTCGCGCAATAATGTCGTGCTCTCGCGTCGTGCCGTGCTCGAGGAGCAGCGCAAGGAGGATCGCGAGCGCATCCTCGACCGGCTGCAGCCGGGCCAGGTCGTCGAGGGGACGATCTCCAACATCGTCGACTTCGGGGCCTTCGTGGACCTGGACGGCATCGACGGCCTGATCCACATCTCTGAGCTGTCCTGGTCTCACGTCAACCACCCGAGCGAGATCCTCTCGATCGGGAGCACGGTCAGCGTCAAGGTGCTGGACATCGACCGCCAGCGCCAGCGCATCTCCCTCGGTCTCAAGCAGACCCAGGAGGATCCGTGGCAGCGGGTCATGGACACCTACAACATCGGGGACGAGCTCGAGGGCACGGTGACCAAGGTCGTGACCTTCGGGGCGTTCGTCGAGATCCTGGACGGCGTCGAGGGCCTCGTGCACATCTCCGAGCTTGCTCAGCACCACGTCGAGAATCCCCGGGAGATCATCCAACCCGGCGATCCGGTCCGGGTCAAGATCCTCGAGATCGACTCCGAGCGCCGCCGGCTGTCGCTGTCGATCAAGCGCGTCGAGGGCCAGGTGCTCCCGGTCCGTCCGATCGAGCCGCCGGCCGAGGGCGACATGGATTCCCTGGACGATGTTCCCGAGCTGGGCCTCTCCGAGGAGGTGTTCTCCAGCGAGGACACCGCCGGGTTCGACCCCGGCGCCCAGCTCGAGGTGCCTGCGGACGTGGAAGCCGCCGTCG
>JALYTU010000756.1 GCA_030854125.1 Actinomycetota bacterium
CCACCTCACAGCCGCGCAGCCCCGCCGCGCTGTAGACACACGACCCCGTTCCCGCGAACAGCCCAAAAGCCCTGCTCACAAGCACTATTCAGCGTGTTCGTGTGCCCATCATCTGCGGAACTCCGGGAATTACACGCCCAGATTTCGGAAAAAGACTCAGACACACGTCAGTCGGAGCGGCCGGCGAGCGCCAAGTGATGCTGCACGTAGCTGGTTGTCTCTGCGCGGTCGAGGCCGTTGAGTGCGTATCGCAGGCCGATCCGTTGATCGAGCGCGGCGAACGCGCCGTGGCGCAACATGCGCCGCAACGTCGGCTGGCCGAGCAGCAGCAGACAGAACGGGGCCGTCTGGTCTATCCCCATGTTCGACAGGCAGCGAACACCCTCAAGCGATTCCGCATCGAGGAGATGGCTCTCGTCGATCACGAGCAGAACCTGCTTGCCGCGCTCAGAGCTCTCCGCGGCCAAAAGCTCTTGGGCCTGGGGGATCAGGGAGGCGTGATGAAACCGCGGGGTGTCACCCAACCCGGTGACGATCATGCCGTAGATCCCGCGCAACCCCACACCCGGCGTGCCCAAGTAGAGCACCGTGTGCCGCGACGCGTCTAGCCCGGCGACCGCCGCGCGGGCAGCGACCGTCTTCCCCGCGCCGCACTCCCCGGAGATCACGCCGATCGCCTGCTCACTGATGCACCACCCGATCCGGGCGACCGCCTCAGCGTGTGCGCGATGGGCGTGCAGCATCCCCGGAGCGAGATCCTTGCCGAACGGCATCCTGGTGAACCCGTAATGCGATTGCAGCATCTCGATACTCATCGTTCAGGCCCTTCCTGGTCGTTGTCACGATCCTCGCCGTCGTTGGCAAGGCTGGCGAAGTCGATCGGATGGCCGGGGATCTCGGCGTCGCGTTGGTCGGCGAGCAGCTTGAGGTAGTCGATCCCGGTCGGTGCTGGTGGCGGCGGCGGGAGCTCCCGCTCGGCCTGTGGATGGGTATGCCGGCCGATCACGAGCGGCACCGCGAGCCCGAACGGCCGATGCTGATATCTCACCTCGATCCGGGTCAGATCGAACGGGTCGAACACCAGCTCGACCTTCCGGCCGGTCAGCGCGCCATCAACCTCATAGGCGTTGGCGTGCAACGACACCGTCGCGGTCTTGGTGACCGTCCGCTGCACCGACCACAGAAACGCCTCGCGCAGCAACGCCGGGGTCGGCAGCTTCGGCGCGCCTGCGGCGTCAAACCGCTCCAGCGGTGTCGCCTTCGTCTCGGAGTGAACGCGGCGGTGATAGACGACCTCCAGCCACGCCGTGAACAACCGGTTTAACTCCGTCAAATCCAGGCCGTCGTCGATCTCGACCAAGAACTGATCGCGGACGGTTCGAAAAAAGCGCTCAATCTTGCCTTTCGTCGTCGCCGCCCGAGGGCTCGCGTGAATCAGCTTCACGCCCAGCACCGCGCACGCTCTGAGCAGCTGCGAGGACACGAACGCCGACCCGCGATCGACCAAGACCGCGTCCGGGACACCGCGGGCCATCAACCCCGAGCGCAGCGCGGCCTCCAGGCGGAACACGTCCTCGCCCGTGCCCCACCGCCACCCGACCAACAATCTGCTGTGATCGTCGATGAACGCGAGCAGCACCGCCCGTCGCGCGCCAGCACCGGGCAGCATCGGGCCGTGCAGCCCGTCCCCGGTCCACAACGCGTTCCGGGCCGGCGCTTCAAACCGGCCATAGACCTTCCCCGGCATGCGGCCGTCCGCGCAGACGTTCAATCCCGCCCTGGCCAGGTGCGTCTGCAACGTGCGCAGCCCCGGCACCAGCTGATCACCATCGGCGGCGAGCATGATCTGACGGACCTGCGCCGCGGTCCGCTCCGGCCGCTCACGCTTGAGCGCGAACGCCAACTCCAGCACCCCGGCTGGCGTCAGCGGCGCCACCACCCGCGGCTTGGGCACCAGCGCGTCAAACCCGCCCGCGCGATACGCGCGGATCCACTGATCCAACGTCCCACGCGCGACCCGGTGAAGCCGGCCGTCCGGGCCGAGATGCTCCCGCTCGGCGAGCGCGCGGACCAATCGGCCGCGCTCGGCCTTCGAGAGCGCCGGATCGGCCGCGTCACGGATCAGCGAATACCGGAACAGCCCGACATCCCTGCGACCGTCCTCATTCATCTGGTCTCCCACGC
>JALYTU010000757.1 GCA_030854125.1 Actinomycetota bacterium
ACCCTTGGCGATCGAACTGGCGGCGGCGCGCATCAAGCTGCTGTCCCCCGAGGCGATGTTGGCGCGGCTCGACCACCGGTTGGCACTCCTCACAGGAGGGGCGCACGACTCGCCCATTCGCCAGCAGACGCTGCATAGAACCATCGCGTGGAGCTACGAACTACTCGACGTGACCGAGCAGCGCGTTTTCCGGCGCCTCAGCGTTTTCAGCGGTGGTGGCACGCTCGAAGCGATCGCGGCGGTCACGGCAGATGCGGAGGATCACGACGCACTCGCTGCAGTGGCGGCGCTCATCGACCAGAGCTTGGTGTACCGGTGGGAGGGACCCGGCGGCGAGTCCCGCTTCGGGATGCTGGAAACGATCCGCGAGTACGCGACCGAGCAGCTAGCAGCGCACAACGAGACGGATGCCATCCAGCGGCGGCAGGCCGACTACTGTCTCGCGTTGGCGGAGGCGGCAGAGGCGCGGCTGCGCGGCGAGGAGCAACTGGTCTGGTTGGGGCGGCTGGAGGCTGAGCAGGCGAACTTCCGAGCGGTGCTGACTTGGTGCCTCGCGACGGGGGAGGAAGGACGCGGGCTGCGGCTGGCGGGGGCGCTCGGCCCATTCTGGCGCCGTCGCGGGCATCTTAGCCTAGGCTACAACTGGCTGGCCCGTCTGCTCGCTCCGAACCCGTCAGAAACCGGGACGACTGCAGGGCGGGCGAAGGCGCTCTGCGAGATGGGTCAGCTCGCCTACTGCCGGATTGATTCAGCGGTCGCGCTCCCTGCCTTGGAAGAGAGCGTCGGCCTCTACCGGCAGCAGGACGACGCAGGGCAACGTGGCCTCACTGAGGCGCTGACCTGGCTGGGCGCCGCCCGCCTGAGTGTGGATTGGAACCTTCCCAAGGCGCGCGCCGCGCTCGATGAGGCAGTGGCGTTCGCGCGCGCGGTCGGTGATCCCTGGCTACTGGCCGATTCGCTGACGCGCTTGGGTATGGCTCTGCTCGCCCATGGGAACGATGCGGTAGCCAGCACCCCGCTGCAGGAGAGCCTGACACTCTGGCAGGGAACCGGCGATCGCTGGGGTGAGGGCTGGGCGCTCTTCTACCTCGGAAACATCGCCGAGTTGACCGGCGACTTGGCAACGGCACAGGCGCGCTACGAGGCGAGCTTGGGGTCCCGACGGGCGGTCGGGGACACGTCGGGTATCGCTGCGGTCCTGGGGTATCTCGGCAACTTGGCCCATGTAGCGGGCGACGAGGTAGGGGCGCGCATCTATCACCAAGAGGAACTGACAACCGTCCGGCCCACGGGGAACCGGGTGGGGGTCGCGTACGCGCTCAGTCGGCTTGGCGGGGTGGCTGCGGCGCAGGGTCACACACGAGAGGCGGCGTGCCACTACCGTGAGAGCGAGACCATCTTCCACGAACTCGGCTACGGGCGCGGCCTCGCCGAGTGGCTCGCCAGCTTGGCCAGCACCCTTGGTGCGGCGGGCGATGGACCCTTGGCCGCACGGCTGCTTGGGGCGGCGGCGGCACAACTTGCGCGGTTAGAAACGGACTTTTTCCCAGCTGACCGCGCCGACTTCAATCGCACCGTGGTCGCCACGGAGGCTGCATTGGACCCCGTAGCCTTCGCAGCGGCATGGGATGCAGGGTGGGCGTACCCAGTGGAGCAAGCGATCACGGTGGGGTTGACCGCGCTCGAGCGGGCCGGGAGTGCAGCGCAGGGATCCGCCGATCCAAGCCGACACTGACGTGTCTCCTGAGCGGGTCGCGAGCGTGCAAGAGAGACTCCCGATGAAGGGGGCGCATGCAATGCCGAGACGTATATGAGTATCGAGCTGTCGGCACGAGTAAGGAATCATCCGACAAATAGCCGGGCATGGTGAAAATGCGGTGACAGGTCAGGTTGGGGTGTACTCCATATTGATAGGACTCGGCAGTCGGCGCCACCGCGCGCGGACGACCGACCCTTAGCGTACTTAGATTGACGTTCGTCAATCCACCCCATCATAGACACCCCGGCTGACGAGCTGCGCTACGAATGGGTCAGAAATACTCCCGGCCGTTCTCGCGGGGCCGTCGGGTACGTCGCGTCCGGTCATTGACGGTACGCCCCTCGCCTCCTATACTCCGCGCATCCCCGTGTCGTGCCACCATCAGGCGATGTGCCCGGCGGGAGAAGGAGCGGAGCCGTG
>JALYTU010000131.1:0-951 GCA_030854125.1 Actinomycetota bacterium
CCGCCTGCGGGCACGCCGGGCCCAGCAGCCCGCCGCGGCCGTCGGCACACGCCGCCGCCGGCCCTCCCAGCCGCAAGCTCGTCGCCACGCTCACCGGCCACACCGCGCACTTCGGCGGTGCCCCCCACGGCGCCGGAGTGGCCGTGATCGCCCTTCACGACACCGCCCAGGAGATCTGCTGGCGCTTTGCTCACCTACACGGCTTCACCAACGCCACGCACGCCGAGATCCACCGCGGCGACGGGCGCGGCACCAATCCAGTCGCCGTCGCGCTCTCCAACGGATCGCGCCTACATCACAAGGGCTGCACGCCCGCACGCCCGGCGCTGATCGCTCTGATCGCCCGGCAACCCGACCGGTTCTACGTCACCATCGACACGGCCCGCTTCCCCGCCGGCGCGGTCAGGGGCCCGCTCTGAGAAGCCAACCCATCGCTGAGATCATGGTCGTCGCCGATAACCCGGTGACCACCGCGCTGATCAACCGCGGGTTGACCGCCGCGCGCTTCGCCGTGCGCGCCGCGCCCGTCGATCACAGCGCTCTGTCCCGCGTGCTGGCCCAGCCCGCAGACGTGGCGATCCTGGACCTCACCACCAAGCCGGCCGCTGGACTGGCGCTGCTCGAGACCCTCGCCAAGCAGCGGCCCATGCTGCCCGTGATCGCCCTGACCCGGCCCGGTCAAGTCACCGACCGGGTGCGCGCGCTCGACGTCGGCGCCGCGGACTGCATCGAGCACCCGTTCGCGCTGGCTGAGCTGAAAGCCAGGATCCACGCCCGGCTGCGAACCGTCCTGCAGACGGCCCAGACCATCCTGAGCCACGAAGGCATCGAACTGGACCTGCTGACCCGCGCGGTGCGCATCCACGGTCAGACCGTGCGCCTGACCAACACCGAATTTGACCTGCTCGCCTTCTTTATGACCCACCCCGGCCAGCTGCTCAGCCGCCCCCA
>JALYTU010000131.1:961-7112 GCA_030854125.1 Actinomycetota bacterium
TGCGCGCCGTCTGGCGCTACGAGCACGACCCGACGAGCAACATCCTGGAGGTGTACGTGCGCTACCTGCGGCGCAAGCTCGGCCGCGACGGACAGCCGGTCCCAATCAAGACCGTCCGCACCCGCGGCTACTGGTTCGGACACGCCAGCACCACCCCCACCTGATGGACTGCCACCTCGACCTCCCCGAGCCAGCCCGCGAACTCCTGACACGGATCCAACGGCACGGCTCCCCACAGGCCCTGAGCACCATGACCAACCCGGAACTGGCGCGATGGACGCAGACGTGCTCGACGATGGCGGCCCGACCCGGCCGAGCCAACAGCGCCCACCGAACCTGGCGCCAGCTACTCAAACACGCCCGCACCGAGAACGCCGCCCGCCACACAGCCAACCCCCCCGAACTGGCGAACAGGTCGAACCTCGTGACCCAGTCGCTGCTCACCGGTGGAAATCGTTCTCGTTGATCGCGCGCACGAGCCCTACTTCGGGTCCTCCAACGACCACGGCGCCAGTCCCCCGATCGACGGGATCAGCCGCCACCACCCCGAACGCGCCGCTCGCCAAGCTTCAAGCCCTCGGACATCACGTCACCCTCCAGCCAGCTGCTACTTGACCCGCAGGCATTTCCCATCACATGGTTGGTTTGACGGACACGCCTCCGCGGACCGGCGAGGTCGAGCTGAGCGTGGTGATCCCGGTGTACGCGTGCGCGGGATCCCTCGAAGCGTTGCACGATCGCTTGACCCGAAGCGTTTCGGAGCTCACTGACAGCTATGAGCTGGTGCTCGTCGACGACCGCAGCATCGACGACGGCTGGAGCGTACTGCAGCGCATGGCGCGAGCCGACGGCCACGTGCGCGCGTTTCGCCTGAGCCGCAACTTCGGCCAGCATGCGGCGATCACCGCCGGGCTATCCGAGGCCCGCGGGCACTGGGCGGTCGTGATGGACTGCGACCTCCACGAGGCCCCCGAGGACATCCCGCGACTGTGGACAGCGGCACAAGAGGGCTACGAGATCGTGCGGACGATCCGCCGCGACCAAAGCTATTCGCCGCTTAAGCGCTACGCGCGTCTTGCCTGCCGTCGTTTGACGCTCGAGACCGACACCCCTTCCGACCACGGCACCCTGAGCCTGATCTCGCGGCAGGTGGTCGACGCCCTCCAGCGCCTCCGAGATCACGATCGCGAGTACACGATCGCGCTCGACTGGCTCGGATTTGACGCGACCACAGTCGAGATCGAGCACGCCCAGTCCCATGAGCGAACCAGCGCCCACTCGCTTACACGCCTGTTCCGCGTCGCGCTCAACGGCATGTCCTTCCGCAGCACGGTACTGCTCCGGGTCGTCGTACTGCTCGGCTTCCTGGTCGCGCTGGCCTGACTCTTCGTAGCAGGCTTCGAAGTCGTCGACCGCTTCGCCGAGCCCGACCGGACCGTGTCCGGATACACCAGCCTCGCTGTCCTTTTGCTCGTCCTGGCCGGCTTCATCATCGTCAGCGTCGGCATTGTCGGCCTGTACGTGGGACGGATCTTCGAGCAGGTCAAGGACCGGCCGCTGTTCCTCATCGACGCGCGCGCCGAATGCCAGCGACCAAGTCTCGAGCTACAAGCGCAGCCCAGCCCAGACGCGGAGCGAGCACAAACACCTTCTCGCGCCTCCCGGGAATCATGAAACGCCACGACTGCTGATTACCAACTATGCCCCCTGCCCCCAGCGGCCTTGCTACCACGTCTCCATCGCCTGCCGCTCACCCAGACGTCCTTAGCGTGACGGCACCCTGTCCTCGTCCAACGGGCCCGGCCCGCGCCTCGCTCGGATGGTCGCCGAGCGCCAGCCGAACTGACCGACCTGCCAAATCGAGATGGCTCAAGGAGGTCGCTCCCTGGCAGCTGCAGACGCTGATCGCCCGTGTTGCTTCAGCAGAGCCTCGAGAAGCGGAAACGATCGTCGGCGGACTCCCGCGGCATTCGCTCTCCTCAGCGGTCCGACGGCGACGCGCGGACCGCCGCAGCACGTGCGCTCGTGAGCACGAGCAGCCCTGAAGTGGCGCCGGATCGAGACTGCTCCATCCAGGAAGGACGAGGCACGTAGTCAACGCCCCGGGCGCCGGCCGGCACTTCCGCTTCAGATCCCCAGACGATCGAAGCGGAAGCTTGAGCCACGAACCCGCTCGGGCGACTTTGCAGAAGTGTGCCTAGCGTGCTGGCTTCGCCGTCGTGTGTGCCATCGGCCGCCCTGCTGCACACCGCGTCGGCGTTCGGCCTGCTAAGCGCAATCGCGCTGCTCGAGGCGATTGGAACGTTCGTGCTGCGGATCACCAAGGCCAACGTCAGACTCCCAGTCAGCTGAGTCCTGAGGCATTGAGGGGCCCTGGAGTCGCGGCAGCCCGCCCTCTCGGATGAGAAACTCACCGGACACTCCCGAGCCCGCTCGCGGGAAGGATCGTTCACAGCCAGGATCGCGGAGTGAGCCTGATTAGCTGGACTCGGATTCGCTGTCGGCACGATGGGGGTCATGTTCGGCTCTGACGTGTCAAGCGTCGCGTCGCGTGGTGCGCCACGCTCCGAGGGCGGTCACGCGAGGGCCCAGGCCATGGTTACGATGATCGCCGTTTCCGCGGTTGTGGCGACGGTGAACGAGAAGCTGCGTGGCTCGGGCCGCTCCGATGGCGTGCTCACGAGTCGTTGGGGATCTCACGGGAACCGGACCCAGGGCGACGAATACCGAGAAAGCCTCCGAGGAGCGCGAAGCAAACGATCACCGCCAGCGCTTCGATGCTCCCAAGGAGGGCAGCGACCGCCGCCAAGCGGGCAGCTGGGCCAGCGGCGGCAGTCCGGCGGTGGCATCGTGGCTGAGCCCCATGAATACCCCTGCGGCGAGCGCGACAGCTAGGCACAACCGCCAGGGGTGCCGGCGCAGATCGAGGTGAAACGCCAGGCGGCGAACAGCGGGTCTCCGAGCGGCCCGCACGATTGCTGCGACGAGCGCTCCATCTCCCGGGCCGCCCTTCAGCCGCTTGCCCCTAGCCGGCGCGCCAGAGTGGCGAGATCACTCAACACGTCATTGCTCGGCGGGAAAGCCTCGTCGGCCACCCGGGCGAGAGCGCACAGGCGTCTGTGCGCCAGAGCCTCGCAACAGTCGCGAAAGCCGCGAGCACGGCCACTGCACCCACGCCCACTACGAGCTCCGCGCGCAAGCTGGGTGCACCCACCGGATCGATTGGCGCAGTACGGCTATTAGGTCCGGGCAACCGCTCACGGCGACGATGCCGAGGGCGGTCGCGTCTCCGCGCAAGATCCACCGCAGCGTCTCGGCCGACAGCACGCTGTCGTCGCGATGACGCAAGGAGCGCGCCCAGCTTAATGCCGCGCACACGAACGCGATTTGCACCGCAAGCCACGCGATCGCGGCGTAAGGACCGCTCGCGAACGGGCTCGCGGCACGCACCGCAGGGACCTGCGTGCTCAGCGCGAACAGGATGCAGAACGCGACTGTGACGCCACTCACCGCTCGCGTCGCGCGGTGCGCGCCGTCTACCGCCAGCTCCTGAGCAAATCGCGTTGCTACGACATTGACCGGACCCCGTTCATCGGTCCACCTGCTGTGCAATGCACTCTCGCCAGACGCAGGTGATCGTCCGCCTCGGCCAGCAAGCGCTCGCGCAGGCGCCGCGGGACCCGGAGCTCGTGCAGGTAGCTCACAATCACACGGTCGTCGGCCACGACGCTCCTCCTAACACGGCCTCCATCGCCCCCGAGAAGGTTGACCACGCCTGCCTCTCCAAACACAGGGCTTGGCCGCCACGGTCAGTCAGCTCATACACCCGGCGGCGCCGGGGGGTATCGGTTGACCACCGGCTCGTGAGCAGTCGCTGCTTCTCGAGCCGATGCAACGCCGGATACACCGTCCCCTCCGGCAGCGAGAACGCTCCCCCGCTCAGGCGGCGCAGTTCCTCAATGATCGCGTAGCCATGCAGCGGGCCGCCTGAGGCGACCACCCCAAGCAGCAAGCCATCCAGATGTCCTTTCAGTCGCTCGGCCCTTATACCCCGCAAGGCTATGCCTTTGTACGCTAGGTGTCAAGTCGCATCGTGGCCTTCGAAAACTGCCGCTGAAATCAAAAGCGACAGTCCACAAGCTCGCGGCCGGATGGGCGACGAACCGGAAGCCACGACGTAAGGCCCCCGGCAGGGCCGCAAAGCCGTGACGGACACCGTGCTCGCCAAACCCGCGCACGAGACGGAAGATCGCGCCCTCGAGAACGAGCGCGGCCGCAAGCTTGCCCAGCTCAAAGCCAGGAGACCATTACGGCGCTCGTGGCCGGCTAGGCCCTTCAGCCTACCGCCGAATCGGAGCCGACAGGCTGCAGGCAGGACTGGTCAGAAGCGGCGGTTGGCGCGACCTTAGGTTGCTCAGCGAAGCCCGGGCTCTTGAAGGCGTCTAGCTCATCCGGCTAGCGCGAAAGCGTTGCAGCGCGGACTGCGTGATTAAGCTCGCGATGCCGCCGGCGAGGGCGCCGCCGAACAGAAGCGCGTTTAGTTCCGCGGCGGTTTGCTGCTGAGGCAGGAGCGAATCGTGCAACGCGAAGATCACGGTCCCGACGAGGCAGGCCACGACCACCGCCGAGACCCCGATCGGCGTGGTGTTTGAGCGCGGCGCGACAACGCGCAGGTAGCGCCCTATGAGAACGATGAGCGCAAAGAGCGCCGCCGCGGGAAATGCGAAGGAGAGCAGTACGAGTGCCGGTGGGTAGCCCTCGAACACGATCTTCGCTCCCACGTACGGCAGCGCGAGCACGCTGGAGAGCAGAGCCGCAGCGGCAACGGGACGGGTCCGCACGCGCGTCACAACATGAGTGTCGGTCCAGCGCACGACATCACGCACTCGGTCTCCTCGGCGCCGCAGGACGGCGGATACGAGCAGGCCGAGGGTGACGGCATCGGCCAGCCAATCCGGCTGCGCGCCCGCGCACGCGACGCGGCTCACCGCACGAACCGAGCGCCGCAGCAGCACGCTGGCGCAGACCATCGCCACGGTCAACGCCAGAAGCGCCGCCACCTGCCATGCGGTCGCCGCGGTCCACGTTGCGTGGTGGAGTCTCAGAAAGACAGCGATCCACTCGGCCAACTGGGTGACGAGACACACCACAACAGTCGCGCGGCAGAGACGCAGCAGGTCCACAAGCCTCCGAGCCGGCAGGACCGAATAACGCCGGCAGAGCTGAATCCGAAGCGCGCCGATGGCGACCAGTAGCGGCAACATGACGAAGTCGAGCGACACAAGCGCGTCGTATGGGTCATCCTGCCAGGGCTGGCGCATGTACAACGCCCGTGTCTCCTTGCTCAGCCAGGTCAACAAGGCGAACAACGTGACAAGCGCCAATGAGACTACGATCGCCAGCCCCGCGTGACGACGCGCCCGCTCGCCGACGGACAGTTCACTCGGGAGCACTGCACGGTTTTGCCGGATGGAGGCGGGTTTGACAGCGTTGTCGATCATCTGCCTGGGCTCTTTCCCGGGCGCCGCACCGTCTTTGTGAAGCTGCTTTCACACACATCCGGTTGCGGAGCCGCCAGCGGCGGCCGGGACGACGCTTCCGCTTCCGGTCTGCCATGCGAACAGCAGACGTCGAGTCCAGAGACTCGTCGAGTAGACGTGGCGAAAATGCTCCGGTGGTGCGCGAGCCCGTCCCGAGCGTATCCAGTGCCTGGTGCCCGTCTGGTGGCTAGCCGCGTCCAGCGCGATGCTCGGGCTGGCATGCTAGAGCGCACGGCGTCGCAGGTCTGTCGCTGCCGTGACGGCGGCGGCGGCGATGACGGTTAGACATGCGGTGGCAGCGATCGTCTGGGGGGTGGGGATTGTGCGCGTCGCTATCGCGCCGGCGGCGATGGCGAGTCCTGTGGCAACGAGCACCAGCGAGAACTGCAGGCGTCGACGTCCGGGAGCTCTGGCCAGGGGGGTCAGGCGTGACGCGAGCGTGCAGACGCGGATCGCGGCGAGCGTGAGCGTCGCCCAATACCAGGCGACGAGCGAAGCGTGCAGCGGCCAGCTCTGACGGTCGACGACGCCGCTGTTGACGACGAGGTACATCGCAAGCAAGAGGGTCGCCGGCCCCGCCAGAACGCGGGCCGCGACGATCAGGAGCGCTC
>JALYTU010000758.1 GCA_030854125.1 Actinomycetota bacterium
GTGAGGGCCAGCGCCGCCGGGCCTGCGGTGACCGACCGTGGGAGTCGGAGTCCGAAGCGTCGTCGGCTGGGTAGGTACTCGAGAGTCACCGGGGTTCCGCAGTTGATGGGCATATGAGGCCTGGTTTCGGGTTGAATCGCCCGTAATCACTGGGGTTGCGTTTTGCGGAGGGCCAGAAAGCGTGGGCACACGGTTGTTGCGTGATCACTTGTAATTTGCTGTATATGCTGCTAGTTCTGTGGGCATGTATTTGCGGACGACGCAGCAGCGGCGCAAGGACGGGTCACCGGTCCGCTACGTGCAGCTCGCGCACAACCGTCGGGTGAACGGGGTCACGCAGGCCGAGGTGCTGCTCAAGCTCGGCCGGGAGGATCAGCTCGACGTGGAAGGGCTGCGCAGGTTGGCGGCGTCGATCAGCCGGTTCACTGACGGGGACGCGGGCGGGGCGCCGTTGCCGGGCGTGCCGGGCGAGTTTGAGGTCACGCAGTCGCGTCCGTTGGGCGGGGTGTGGCTGTTAGACGGGCTGTGGAAGAAGCTCGGCGTTGACCGTGCGCTGGCCGGCGTGCTCGGGACCCGCAAGTTCTCGACCGATGTCGAGCGGATCTTGTTCGCGCTGGTCGCGAACCGCGCGTTGGATCCGCTGTCAAAGCTCGCGGCGTCGGAGTGGGTGTGTGAGGACGTGCCGATCCCCGGCCTGTCCGGGACCGATGAGGATCAGTGCTATCGGGCGATGGACCTGCTCGTCGAGGCCGACTCGGCGGCGCAAGTGCAGGAGGCGGTGTTCTTCGCGTGCGCTGACCTGTTGAACCTGGAGGTTGATCTGTTGTTCTTTGACACCACCTCGACCTACTGGGAGCGTGACGAGCCCGAGAGCGGCGAGGGCGCGTTCCGGGTCTACGGCCACTCAAAGGATCACCGCCCCGATCTGCCGCAGATCGTGATCGGCCTCGCGGTCACCCGTGAGGGGATCCCGGTCCGGGTGTGGTGCTGGCCAGGGAACACGAACGACATGAGCGTGGTCAAAGAAGTCAAGGACGACCTGCGCGGCTGGCGCCTGGGACGTGTCGTGACGGTCGTTGACCGCGGCTTCTCATCAGACGAGAACCTGCGGTATCTGACCAGGGCGGGCGGGCACTGGATCGCGGGAGAACGGATGCGCGACGGCGCCAAGGCCCCAGCCGCCGCGCTCGCGCGCCAAGGCCGCTACCAGACGGTCCGCGAGAACCTCCGCGTCAAGGACATCCACGTCGGCGACGGCGATGGCGCGAAGCGGTTCGTCATCTGCCATAACCCGACCGAGGCCGAGCGTCAAAAGACCACCCGCGAGGAGACTGTCAAGCGTCTGCAGGCCGAGCTCGACAGGATCGCGATCCAGCGCTCCAAAGCCAAGAACGTCAAGACCGTCGACGCGCATAACCGTGCCGAATGCGCGCTGCGTGACCACCCCGCGCTCGGACGCTACCTACGCCAGACACCCTCGGGCCGGCTCAAGCTCGACCGGGCGAAGATCGCCGCCGAGGCCAAGCTCGACGGCAAATACCTCTTGTCAACCAGCGACCCCGACCTCTCAGCCGAGGACGTCGCACTGGGCTACAAGAACCTGCTGGAAGCCGAACGCGGGTTCCGAGACCTCAAAGCCACGATCGAGCTACGACCGGTGTTTCACCGCCTCGAGCACCGCATCCGCGCGCACGTCCTGATCGCCTGGCTCTCACTGCTGCTGATCCGCGTCGCCGAACGCCAAACCAACCTCACCTGGCGACGGATCACGCTCGAGCTCGAACGCCTGCACCAAGTGACCCTCACCGGCCCGGCCGGCACCGTCCAGCAGACCACCACCCTCACCGCCTCCCAGGCCGACATCTACGCCGCGACCGCCATCAAGCCGCCGCCGCGCGTCACCGCACTACAACCAGCCTGACCCGCGCCCCTGCGGGCGCCCCGAACCCCGCCAGGCCCGCCCCAGCGGCGTGGGCACACACGCACAAGCTGCACAAACTCCCCGATCCCCAGCACCCACGGCCGATTACGGCCGATTCACGTGCCCATCAACTGCGGAAGTCGGGGTCTGCTCCGACGAACAGATCCTCGATCCAGCAGTCATCGGCGCTGGTCCATACCGAATGGCGAAACCGAAGCTGACAGACGGCCACCGGGCGCAATTCGGAGG